>DBEYTJ010000265.1:0-18172 GCA_048181065.1 Collinsella sp. | reverse complement strand
GATCCCAGTACCAACGGTTAGAGTCCGGATGAAAGAGGCAGGTGATCTTATGTCTGAACAGTCGCAGCATATCCATTTTGAGAACACGAATAGGTGGAGCACCAAACAGCTCGTTACCATGGCGTTGATGTGCGCCTTGGGAGCACTGTTTATGTATGTGCAGCTGCCCATCCTCCCCTCGGCGCCGTTTTTGACGTATGACCCGTCGCTGGTGCCGGCGATGGTGTGTGGATTTGCGTATGGCCCTGGTGCCGGCACCGCTGTTGCCGCTATGGCGATCGTTATCCATGCGCTTACCACGGGCGATTGGGTCGGTGCGCTTATGAACTTGGTTGCCACGCTGGGCTATATTCTGCCTGCGGCTATCGTCTACCAGAAGATGCATACCTATAAGGGCGCCGTGATTGGCCTGGCGCTGGGCGTTATTGCCGCTACGGCGTTGTCTATGGTCGCAAACCTGACCATCGGCGTTTGGTTCTGGTATGGCTCGGCCGATGTGATTTTGCCACTCATGCTTCCTGCTGTTCTGCCGTTCAACCTTATCAAGACCGTGCTTAACTCGGTATTGACGCTCGCGGTGTACAAGGCGGTCTCCAACCTCATCACGCCTAAAAAGGACCAGGTCAAAGGCCGCGCATGATTGAGTGTCGGGGCGTTTCCTTTAGCTATGACGGTGCCGCACCGGCACTCGACGGCGTCGATCTAAACATCGAGGACGGCGAGTTTTTCTGCATCCTCGGTGGCAATGGGTCGGGTAAGTCGACGTATGCCAAGCATCTGAATGCACTGTTGCAGCCCGATGCGGGCACGGTACGTATCAACGGCATGGATGCGTCCGACCCCGAGCTGGTCTATGACATTCGTTCGACCGCGGGCATGGTATTCCAGAATCCCGATGATCAACTGGTGGCAACGCTTGTCGAAGATGACGTTGCGTTTGGTCCCGAAAACCTTGGCGTGCCATCGGTACAAATTGCGCAGCGCGTACGCGAGGCGCTGAAGGGCGTGGGCCTGGTGGGCTTTGAGCGCCATGAGACCCACGCGCTTTCGGGCGGCCAAAAGCAGCGCGTGGCGCTTGCCGGCGTGCTCGCCATGGAACCGCGCGTGCTCATATTGGACGAGGCTTCCTCGATGCTCGATCCGCGTGGACGTCAGGGCCTTATGAAGGCTTGCCGCGCGTTGCACGATCGCGGCATGACCATCGTGATGATTACGCACTTTATGGAAGAGGCCGCCGAGGCCGATCGTGTCGCGGTGTTTCGGGCGGGGCGCGTTGCCATGCTCGGTACGCCCGAGGAAATCTTGACGCGGGCAGACGAACTTGCGCAGCTCAACCTGGATATGCCGGCGTCGTGCTGTCTAGGTAGGGCACTTCGTGAGAAGGGCGTGCCCGTTTGCGCGCAGGTGCGCGAGGCAGATATGGTCGCCGAGATTGCACAGGTTTATGCCGAGCGGAGCGGGGCGGACGTCGCAGTGCAGCCTTCCGCATCCGATTCTCGTATGCTTGACAATGCATCCTCTGCAGCCGACGGGATGGCCGCGTCGGAGCCCGTTATCGAGATTTCGCATCTCTCGCATAGCTATTCGCTGAGCGCCCGCGAGCGTCGCCGTTGGCACAAGCGCTCAGCCGTCGAGGGCGCATCGAACAAACAGGCTCTCTGGGGCAACGACCCCAGCAGTCCGTGGGCACTGCGTGATGTATCGCTGACGGTGCGTCGTGGCGAGTTCTTGGGTCTTGCGGGCCATACCGGTTCGGGTAAGTCGACGCTGGTTCAGCATCTCAACGGATTAATCCGCCCGCAGGAGGGTTCCGTTTACGCGTTGGGGCTCGACCTGGCAAACAAGAAAGATGCCGCCGCGGTTAAGGCAAAGGTCGGCGTGGTGTTTCAGTATCCAGAGCGTCAGCTGTTTGCCGAGACCGTGGCACAGGACGTGGCATTTGGTCCGCGTAACCTTGGCTTGTCGCAGGCCGAGGTTGCCCGCCGCGTTGAGTCATCGCTCGCGCGCGCGGGCCTCGACCTGGCCACGGTGGGCGACAAGAGCCCCTTTGAGCTCTCGGGCGGGCAGCAGCGGCGCGTGGCGTTTGCTGGCGTGCTTGCCATGGAGCCCGAGGTCCTGGTACTCGATGAGCCCATGGCGGGGCTCGATCCGGCGGCGCGCAGTGATTTCTTGGAGCTCATCGATCGACTTCACCGCGATGGCCTGACCGTCGTCATGGTTTCGCACAGCATGGATGACCTGGCCAATTGCTGCGACCGTATCGTCGTGATGAACGAGGGCACGGTGTTTGCCGAGGGCACGCCCGCTCAGGTGTTTGCGCATGCGGATGAGCTTAAATCAATCGGCTTGGGTGTTCCCGCTGCCCAGCGCATGGCGCTGGCGCTTGCGAGGGCAGACGTGCCGCTACGCTTGGACGGCCTCTATACGGTTGAGTCGTTGGCCGACGAGTTGGCAGATTTGCTGATCGGTTGCTCAGACGGTTCTTCTAACGTTTCGGACGAGGCCGAATCCAAGACGGTCGCGCGAGAGGAGGGCTGCTAATGGAGGCGTTTTCGTTTGGCAGCTACTATCCCGGCGATAGTACAATCCACCGCCTGGACCCGCGAACCAAGTTGCTCTTGGGCTTTGTGTTTCTGATCACGACGCTCACGGTCAGTAGCTTCCGCGGACTGGTCCCGGTCGCAATCTTCGTTGTCCTGATCTATGCCGTGTCCCGGGTGCCGCTTCGCCGTGTCCTGTCATCGATGGCGCCGCTGCTGGCGATCGTCGTGGTGGTCGCGGTGCTCAACCTGTTTTCCGACCAGAGCGGGCGCATTCTGTGGCAGCTCGGCTTTTTGCAGATAAGCGAGGGCTCGCTGCATTCCGCCGCCTTTATGGCGTGCCGCCTGACCTTGATGATGGCCGGTATGAGCGCTATCACGCTCACCACACCGACGCTCGACCTCACCGCGGGCTTTGAGCGCCTGCTCGCGCCGTTTGCGTGTGTGGGACTTCCTGCGCACGAGCTCGGCATGATCATGGGTATCGCGCTGCGCTTTATGCCGCAGTTTGCCACCGAGATGAAGCAGACGGCCGATGCGCAGGCGAGCCGCGGTGCGCGCGTGACGGGAGGCCCGCTCGGCGGCGTGCGTATGCTCGGCAGTGTGGCGATTCCGCTGTTCACGGGCGTGTTCCGTCATGCCGAAACGCTGTCTGCCGCCATGGATGCCCGTTGCTATCATGGCGAGCAGGGCCGCACACGTCTGCATGCGCTTGCATTTGGCCGCGGCGACGCGTTGGCGGCGGTGGTGACGGCGTTGCTGCTCATCTGCGTCATTGTCATCAATCTTCAACTTGTTTAGGCGCGATTCGAGCGCAGGAAAGGGGTCCCTATGACCGACAACGATCGCACGGCGCAGCTCGAGCGCGCCTGTTCGTATCTTAGGCGTATTCCGGCGTGGTATCTTGCCACGATCGACGTGACGGACGGACATCAGCCGCGCGTGAGGCCGTTCTCGTTTGCCATGGTCGATGATGGCAAGCTGTGGTTTTGCACCTCGCGCGATAAGGACGTGTGGGCGGAGTTGAGCGCGAATCCCAAGTTTGAGCTCTCGGGCTGGAAGCCGGGGGAGTGCTGGATCGTGTTAACTGGCGAGGCCGCGCTCGAGGACGACGCGGTCGTGAGCGACCGGGTGCGCCAAGCCGGCTTTAAGCACATGGTGGGCATCGGCGAGCAACACGATAGTGCCAACGACGGTCGCCTTGCGTTTTTCTCGGTGCGAAATATCGCCGCCCGTTTCTGTGATATCGACGGCAGCGAGGAGCGCCTGGAGCTTTAGCCCTAGGGTAGCTAAAACAGCCCCGACCCAAAAAGACTAGTGCCAGGAGGACACATGGACGGATTGAATACGGTGTTGGAGTATCTGACGTCGGTGCCGGCATGGTATTTGGCGACGAGCGTTGACGGACAGCCGCATGTGCGTCCGTTTTCGTTTGCGCAGATCCAGGATGGCAAGCTGTGGTTTGTAACGGCGCGCACCAAAGACGTGTGGCAAGAGCTGCTGCAAAATCAACGCTTTGAGGCCACGAGTTGGTGGCCGGGCCATGGTTGGCTCATCTTGCGCGGGCGTGCGGGTCTGGATGACCAAGCCGCTCCCGATATGCGCGAGGCAGGCTGGAAGCACCTGGAGCGCCTAGGCGAGCACTACGAGGGCGCAGACGATCCCACGCTCGTCTTCTTTAGCGTGGAGGAACCCGAGGCCTTTATCTGCAACCATGACGAATGGGTGCCGGTCGAGCTCTAAACGAGTCTCTCAGCAAGCTTCGACAATTCAAATTCTCGCATGTAGCGGGCCCCACATTGCAACGTCACCGTAAGGTGCATTGGGCAATGTGGGGCCCGTATTCATTTGTCAATTCCTTCGAGTGAATGTGTCGGGACTGTTTCAATGCATGAATATGTAAAAGATTTGCGTATATATGCATCTTTTGGTGCTAAAGTTTCAACCCACTTCATAACGACGGCTGCGGGATGCGCATTGGTGCATAACTGCAGACAAGGAGTCTGATATGTCATTAAAGGTTGGAATCGTCGGTGCGGCTGGATATGCCGGTGCCGAGCTCATTCGCCTCGTCCTCGGTCATCCCGAGTTTGAACTTGCTGCCATTACGTCCAACGCCGATGCCGGCCAGCCGTTGTCTGCGGTGTACCCGAGCTTCGCCGGCGTAAGCGATCTTGTCTTCACGACGCATGATGCCCCCGAGCTCAAGAACTGCGATACGGTCTTTTTGGCCGTGCCGCACACGGCTGCCATGGCACAGGTGCCCGCCCTGCTTGCCGCGGGGGTCTCCTGCATTGACCTCTCGGCCGACTATCGCCTGAGCGATCCGGCCACCTTTGCGGCCTGGTATGCCGCCGAGCACACGAGCCCCGAGCTACTCAAGAGCCGCGCCTTTGGTCTGCCCGAGCTGTTTTGCCAGGATTTGGAGACTGCTGCATCCGACCACGCCGACGGCAAGCCCGTGCTGGTCGCCTGCGCCGGTTGCTATCCCACCGCAACGAGCCTTGCCGCTGCGCCTGCCGTGCGCGCCGGCTGGGTTGCCCAGGGCGGTCCCGTGATCGTTGATGCTATCAGCGGTGTAACGGGTGCCGGTAAGTCCTGCAACGCCCGCACGCATTTTTGCAGCGCGGACGAAAACCTGGAGGCCTATGGCGTGGGCAAGCATCGTCACACGCCCGAAATCGAGCAGATCTTGGGCTTAACCGATCGCGTCGTCTTTACCCCGCACCTGGCACCGCTCAAGCGCGGTCTGCTCTCTACGGTGACGATGCCGCTTATGCCGCAGGCTATCGACACCTTGACCCTTGAGGACGTTGTCGACCATTACAAGCAGTTCTACGCCGGCCGCACTTTTGTGCGCGTACTCGATGCCGGCCAGCAGCCCAAGACGGCTTCGGTCGTCGGCACCAACGCCGCCCAGATCGGTCTCGCGCTCAACAAGCGCGCGGGCGTTCTGGTGGCTACGGGCGCCATCGACAATCTGTGCAAGGGCGCAGCAGGCCAGGCGGTCCAGTGCGCCAATATCGTCTTTGGTTTTGACGAGCGACGAGGCTTGCCCACAGTGGCGTGCCCGGTGTAGCACATTCGATTGTTAGCGATTTGGTAGTCGGGCATCGAGTGGGGCGCCACTCTTAAGCTGGTCTCATGATTGTGGCTGGCATGGCGCACCAACCGATGCCCATTTTTTGTTTGATATAAGGAGTCATAAAGACGATGAATGCTGAGCAGTTCGATATCAAAATTCGTGCCGTAGAGGGCGGCGTAACGGCGGCAGCCGGCTTTAAGGCGGCGGGAATCCATGCCGGATTCCGCAAGAATCCCGAGCGCCTGGATTACGCGCTCGTCGTGCCCGATAAACCCTGTCCCGGGGCCGGCGTGTTTACGACTAACCGCTTTTGTGCGGCGCCCGTGCGGGTGAGCCGTGCCAACCTGGGCGGCGCCGACAAGGGCTACGGCGTCATTGCCGGCATTTCGGTCAACTCTGGCAACGCCAACGCCGCCACGGGTGAGACCGGTCTTGCCTGCGCGCGCGAGACCTGCAACATCGCCTCGCAGGTCATCGGCTGCGAGCCCCAGCAGATTCTGGTCGCCTCCACGGGCGTAATTGGTCAGATTCTGCCGATTGACACGTTTGAGACTGCCGTTCCTGCCGCCTACGAGGCGCTCTCCGCCCACGGTGGCGCCGATGCCGCCCGCGCTATCATGACGACCGACACGCACTCCAAGGAGCATGCCGTGTGTTACCGCAGCGAGGCCGCGGGGCACGCAGGCAATGCCTATACGGTGGGCGGTATGTGCAAGGGCTCGGGCATGATCATGCCCAACATGGCAACCATGATCGCGGTCATCACTACCGATGCCCCCGTCGAGCCGGAGGCGCTCCATGCCCTGTTGCTCTCCACCGTCAAACAGACCTTCAACAAGGTAACGGTCGATTCCGACACCTCGACTAACGACACCTGCATCATGCTTGCCTCCGGCGCCGCTGCCGCAGATGCCGAGCCTATTGTCGAGGGCTCTGACGCCTTCGACGAGCTAGCCTTTGCCGTGCATGAGGTGTGCGAGAGCCTGGCGCGCAACATCGCCGCTGATGGCGAGGGCGCATCCAAGCTCGTGACGGTTAACGTCACCGGCGCCGTGAACGACGAGGAGGCCGATATCGCCGCTCGTGCCGTCGCCAACTCGCCGCTCGTCAAGACCTGCATTGCCGGCCACGATTGTAACTGGGGCCGCGTTGCCATGGCGCTCGGTAAGTGCGGCGTGCAGTTTAACCAAGAAGATGTGTCCATCGACATGATGGGTATGCCCGTCTGCCGTGATGGCCTGACCGTTCCCTTTGACGAGGACGAGGCCCTGCGTCGCTTTGAGGCGTCCGAGATTGTGATCTCGGCAGGCCTGGGCGCAGGGGACGCGGCGACCACCGTGTGGACTTGCGACCTCACGCACGAGTACATCTCCATTAACGGCGACTACCGTTCCTAGACTCCCGATGTGTCGCGCGCCCCGCTGCAATCGCGGGCAACGAGGTGCGGCGCGATAGCTACATGAAAGACGAGGCAGACTATGAAGTTCGCACGCGATTGTCGCTCGAGCGAATCCAACGAAGTTACCGCGCAGCTGCTGTTCGAGGCGCTGCCGTGGATTAAGAACCTGACCGGTAAGACGGTCGTTATCAAGTACGGTGGTGCCGCCATGGTCGACGAGCAGCTGCGTCGTGACGTGATGAGCGACATCGTCCTGCTTAAGATTATCGGCATGCGCCCTGTTATCGTGCACGGTGGCGGCAAGGCCATCAACGAAGCGCTCAGCCACTACGACATCCCCGCCGAGTTTAAGAACGGCCAGCGCGTAACTACGCCTGCCACCATGGATATCGTGCGCGAGGTGCTGGGCGGCAAGGTCAATCAGGAGCTGGTCGCGGCGCTCAACCACCACGGCAACCTGGCCGTGGGCGTGTCCGGCAGCGACGCCGGTACCCTTATCGCCGAGCCACTCGACCCAGAGCTCGGCCGCGTAGGCAAGGTTACGCACGTCAACACCGACTATATCGAGCGCCTACTCGACAGCGAGTACATTCCCGTTATCGCCACGGTCGCAGCGGGGGAGGACGGTGGCTTCTTCAACATCAACGCCGATACCGCCGCCGGCGCCGTTGCGGCGGCGCTTCATGCGCACAAGGCGATTTTTTTGACCGATGTCGACGGTCTGTACAAGGACTTTAGCGACAAGGATTCGCTTATCTCCAACCTGACGCTCGACGAGGTCAATGAGATGCTCTACGGCGGCGAGGTCGACAAGGGCATGATCCCCAAGCTGCGCGCCGCCGTCGATGCGCTTACCGCTGGCGTGTTCCGAGCCCACATCATCAATGGCACGACGCCACACTCGCTGCTGCTGGAGCTGTTGACCGATGCTGGCGTCGGCACCGTGATCCATTCCACCGAGACAGCCTACGAATTCGATACGCATCCGCACCCGCTTTCGACGTTTGCGGCGCGCCTGACCGAGAACCTCGACGAGGTCGAGAAGCTCCAGACGGTCTAGCTGACCCGCGGTCGTCGCGTCCCTGCACCCATAGCCCTGCGCCGTACGGCGCCTAACGAAAGGCATCCCATGTCACTTGCAACTCAACAATCGCTCGAATCCCATTACGTTATGCATACTTTTGGTCGCTCGCCGGTAGAGTTTGTCGAAGGCCACGGCATGAAGCTCATCGGTGACGATGGTCGTGAGTATCTCGACTTTCTCGCTGGTATTGGCGTGTGTAGCCTAGGCCACGGTAATCCTGCAGTGCTTTCGGCGCTCGAGGCTCAGACCAAAAAGCTTCTGCACGTGTCTAACTACTTCTACATCGAGCAGCGTGGCCAGGTCGCGGCGCTGCTGTCCAAGCTTGCCAACGACGACGTGGACAGTGCACGCGTGATTGCCGATGCCATTGCTGCCGGCGATGAGACCACGGCAGCTGCGCTCGGCGCTCCGACGACGGGCGAGCAGGTATGGGAGACGTTCTTTGCCAATTCTGGTGCCGAAGCCAACGAGGGCTCGATGAAGCTCGCGCGTCTGTACGCCAAGCGTACTGGTAACGGTGGCAACACCATCGTGTGCATGCGCGGCGGCTTCCACGGCCGTACGCTCGAGACCATTGCCGCCACCATGCAGGATTGGCTGCAGGATAGCTTCCGTCCGCTGCCGGGCGGCTTTGTGGCCTGCACACCCAACGATGTCGATGAGCTGCGTGCAATCTTTAAGCAGCTGGGAAGCGAGATTTGCGCCGTCATGCTCGAGCCGATTCAGGGCGAGAGCGGTGTGCACCCCATGACCGAGGAGTTTATGGCGGCAGCGCGCGACTTGGCACACGAGGTGGGTGCCGTTCTTATCGCCGACGAGGTCCAGTGTGGCATCTTCCGCTCCGGCAAGCCGTTTGCATTCCAGACCTATGGCGTGGAGCCCGACATTATGAGCCTTGCCAAGGGGATTGCCGATGGCGTGCCCATGGGTGCCGTGGTGGCAAAGAAGGAGATCGCCGACGTGTTTAAGCCGGGCGACCACGGCTCGACCTTTGGCGGTAGTTGCTTGGCTGTCGCGGCGTGCGCCGCGACGCTCTCCGCGCTTGTGCGCGGCGACTACGCTGAGCATGCCGCCAAGGTGGGTGCTTATATGGAGCAGGCGCTGGCCAAGCTTCCGCACGTTACCGAGGTACGCGGTCGCGGCTTAATGCTCGGCTGCGATCTGGATGACGCTGCGGGCGATGCGCATGATATTGTTGCCCGCGCGCTGGCCGCCGGCGCCGTGATTAACGCTACTGGTGCCCACACGCTGCGTTTCCTGCCGCCGCTTGTCTGCGAGGAAGCCGACGTGGACAGCCTGATCGAGATTTTGTCGGACGTTTTGGCCTAACACAGCGCAATAACTCAATTTGGACCGGGTTCCGGACTGCGGACGTGCCATATGCGGCACGATTCAGCGGTCTGGAGCCCGTTTTGTTATCGATTTACCATGGCTGGGATAGGCCGTGTGCAAAAAGTGGCAAATATGAGTACGGGCACTAACTTCGTAACATATAAATTAGGCGTTTTTAGATGAGTTGGGCCACATATGTCCAGTTTTGCAGTAACTAAATTGGCTTAACTGGACTATCAGTCGTCGTTCTAATGTCGGATTTGCCTTTTATGACTTCGAAAACGCTGCTACCAAAAAGGTAGCAGTACTCATATTTGGCATTTTTTGCACACGGGTATTCGCCAAGGGTCCATTTCGCCGCTCGCTTTCGCTTCGGGCCTGGGGCCCTCGCGTGCTGCGCTGGAAAACGCTTGCGCGTCTCCTCGGCTCCGCACCCTTGCGGGTTCGAATCCCATGCGCCGGGCCCAAACAAAAACGGTCCCCCTTCGAGGACCGTTTCCAATTCAATGGTGGGCGATGAGGGATGTCCGCGTGCGGCTTCGCCGCCCGCTTTCGCTTCGTCGCTTCGCTCCTCGCGTGCTGCGCTGGAAAACGCTTCGCGTTTCCTCACCTTCGCACCCTTGCGGGTTCGAATCCCTCTGCGATGGGCCCGAAAAAGGAAAGGCCTCCATCGCTGGAGGCCTTTTCAATCAAGTGGTGGGCGATGAGGGATTCGAACCCCCAGCCTTGTGCGTGTAAAGCACCTGCGCTAACCGTTGCGCCAATCGCCCGCAGGGATTGAGTATAGCGGAAACCCCGTGCTGTTCACCGCTAATTCATAACGAAACTTACGCGGCGACTTCGGCGCCCTTGTCCTCGTCGATAAAGAAGCGCTTGTACCAGATGAGGAACGTCAACGTGGTATAGATCTTGCGCTGGTTGAGCGCGCGACCCTCAAAGTGATCGTCAAGCAGTTTCATGAGCGCATCGGTGTCAAAGAAATCGGCAGCCCACGGTGCGGTGAAGTATTCCTTTACGTAGTCGTAGTACTTTTGCTCGCGCAGCCAGAACTTGACCGGTACGGGGAAGCCCACCTTCTTGCGCGTTGCCCACTCGTCGGGCAGCGTGCGGTTGGCAGCGTGACGCAGAACGAGCTTGCAGCCTTCTTCGTTAACACGGTAGTTGGCGGGAATGTGCTCGGCAAACTCCATGACCTTCTTGTCCAGGAACGGGACGCGAAGCTCCAGAGAATGCGCCATGCACATCTTGTCTGCCTTGAGCAGGATATCGCCCGGTAGCCACATGTTCATATCCAGATACTGTTTCTTGGAAAGCTCGCAGCAGTTGGGAACCTGCTTGTAGTACTCGGCGCACATTTCGGCGGCGTTCTTGCCGGTGTCATAAGCGGGCTTGAGCACCTCGTCGACCTCGGAGGGATCGAACACCTTTGCCTGACCCACATACCAGCGCTCGGGAACCTCGGCGCATTTCGTCAGGAAGTTGTGGCCCTTAAAGTAGGGGAGATGCTGAACGAGCGAGCCCAGGGCGCGACGTACGCCGAGCGGCACGCGCTTCTTAAAGGAGCGCATCTCGGGGGTGTCCTCGTACCACTCGTAGCCGGCAAACAGCTCGTCGGCACCCTCGCCCGAAAGGACGACGGTGACCTCCTCGGAAGCCATCTGCGCCAGATAGTACAGCGGCACGCTGGACAGGTTCGATTGCGGCTCGTCCATGTGATACTGGATATCGGGCAGTGCATCGAAGAACTCGTCGGCGGTAATCATCTTGCGCACGTTCTTGATGCCCAGCTTGTCGGAAAGCTCGGCAGCGTAGTTGGTCTCGTTGAAGTTCTTGTAATCGAAGCCGACAGAATACGTGGTGTCAGGCATAAGGCAGGCGGCAATGTAGCTGGAGTCCACGCCGCCAGAAAGAAACGAGCCCACCTTAACATCGGCGATTCGGTGCGCAGCGACGCTTTCGTGCACGACCTTGTCGCACTCGTCCACGTACTCCTCGAAGGTCTTGGAGTTGTCGTCGGTGAAGTCACAGCTCCAGTAACGCTTGATGTCCATGGTGTTGGTCGTCAGGTCATACGTAAAGCAATGCGCCGGGGCAAGCTTGAACACGCCCTTAAAGAAGGTCTCCTCCGTGGCGGGGAATTGCAGCGTCAGGTAGGGGCGCAGCGCGTCGTGGTTGACAGCCTTCTCAAACTTGGGATGGTCCAGGAAGCTCTTGATCTCGGAGCCAAACAGCAGCGAGCCATCGGATGCCTGGTAGTAATAAAACGGCTTGATACCAAAGATGTCACGAGCGCCAAAGAGCTTGTTCTTGTTCTGGTCGTGGATCACGAACGCGTACATGCCGCGTAGGCGGTTGACCAGGTCCTCGCCCCACTCCTCGTAACCGTGTACCAGGACCTCGGTATCGGCGTTGCAGTGGAAGGCGTAGCCGGCTGCCTCCAGCTCGGCGCGAAGCTCCTGGAAGTTGTAGATCTCTCCGTTGAAGACAATCGTGACCTTGCCGTCGTCGCTCGACATGGGCTGAGCTCCAGCTTCGGAAAGATCGAGAATCGAAAGACGACGGAAGCCAAGGGCAACGTTGTCAACGATATGCTGGCCGCCCATATCGGGACCACGGTGGATGATGCGATTCATCATGGCCGTGAGAACCAGCTCACTCTGTTCATCTGTACCGGTAAAACCGACAAAACCGCACATGCAAGATCCTTTCTGCTGACGGCTCAGGTGTACTGCCGCAAGGATTGCGGCAGCTGATGTCAAATAATCTTTACTATCATGCCAATCTTTTGTTTCGTGATAGGGCATAAGCGCCGAGCGAACCGAAAAAACCACGGCCCGATCTTCAGATGAAGCGGCGGGTCGTGGTTGTGAACGCTATGGCGGGTCGTGGTTGTGAACGCTATGTTAAAGAACAGCATCCAGATTTCCTTGTTTTTACGCGGGGTGGACACTGTTGCCATTTATTAACCCACGGCACAGTCCATGCAATTTTTTAGAAGGCTGCAGTGCGCGCAAGGCCAGGTGGCATATTAGGATGGTTGATAATACAGAATGTTTCATCGTTTCTGCCGCGGGACGTCTTTTGCCCTTTAAGGCTGAATTTAGCGAGAGAGGTCTTTGTATGTCGAGTCCGACACAAGAGAAGCTAACTCTGATGCGCTATATAGAGTTGCTCGAGGAAGATGACCTTGTTGTTTCCAGGCCGAGCGCTTCGTGCGACCAGCGCATTGAGTTTGCGACTGACGACTCGCGCCAGGTGCGTCCGGGTACGTTGTTTGTCTGCAAGGGCCGCGCGTTTAAACGTGAGTACCTGCTTTCGGCAATCTCCGATGGCGCCGTGGCCTACGTTTCCGAGGTCGATTACGATGTTGATCTTCCCGCGGTGATTGTGAGCGATATTCGTCGCACGCTCGCCGTGGTGGCAGATGCCTTTTATGGGCATCCGTCGGGTAAGGTGAAGGTCTGCGCCTTTACAGGCACCAAGGGCAAGTCGACCTGTAGCTTTTATCTGCGCGGCATTCTCGCCAACGAGGCCAAGCTTACGGGCTGTCATCGACCCGCTCTTAATACGGGCATTGAGTTCGACGACGGCATCGAGGCAGGCCCTTCCAAACTGACGACCCCCGAATCCTTCCTGCTGCAGTCTCGCATCGCGCATGCTGCGGAGGCGGGTGCCCCGTGGCTGGTTATGGAGGCATCGAGCCAGGGCCTCAAATACGAGCGCACGGGCAAGATCGCCTTTGAAGTCGGCGCCTTTACCAATATCGGCGAGGATCACATTTCGCCGATTGAGCATCCCACGCTTGAGGATTACTTTGCCAGCAAGCTCAAGATTTTTTCGCAGAGCCGCTTTGCTGTGGTCAACCTCGATATGGACCACGTCGACCGCGTGCTCGAGGCGGCGTCCCGCTGCGAGCGCACGGTGACGTTCTCCCTGACCGACGAGCGTGCCGACGTGCTTGCGCTGGCGATTCGTAATGGTGACTGCGGCGTGGTGGCAACGGTGCGCACGCCCCGCTTTACGCGCGACATGGTGATTCCCACGCCGGTTAAATTCAATGTGTCCAACGCGCTTGCCGCTATTGCCTGCGCCGAGGCCCTGGACATTTCCGAAGATGGTATCGTCCATGGGCTCGAGAACGTTTTTGTCCCCGGTCGTATGGAGCTCTACAGGTCGGAATCGGGCAAGATTTTGGGTGTCGTCGATTATGCCCATAACGGCATGAGCCTTGAGACGCTCCTGCGCGATCTGCGAGAGAACTATCCGGAGCGCGAACTCGCGGTGGTGTTTGGCGCCACCGGCGGCAAAGGCGTCGATCGCCGGACCACGATGGGCATCGCTGCCGGTAAGTACGCCGACCGCATCGTGATCACCGAAGACGACCCGGGCCCCGAGAACGTCGAGGACATCTGCGACGAGATCGCACGCAATGTCCGGGAGCAGGGCAACGACAACTGGCAGATTGTGCTCGACCGTTCCGCTGCCATCGAGACCGCCGTGCGCGAGACCGAGCGGCCCGCCGTGGTGATCGTGACGGGCAAGGGCGTTGACGACTACATGCTGCGCAAGAACGGACCCGAGCCTTGCGAGCGCGACGGTTCGATTCTCAAGCGCACCCTTGCGGCGTACGATGCCTAAGACCAGAAGCCCCTTCTACGTAAATGGAGTGACCATGTCCCACAATACCCTGCCGACCGTCGCTGAGCTTTCGGGCGAGATGCGCGAGCGTCTTGCCAAGGTTAAGTACGTCTTTACCGATCTGGACGCCACCATGCTCGCGCCCGGCTCGTGCGTGCTGCGCGACAACGACGGCAACCCCTCGACCAAGCTCGTCGAGGCTGTCGTGGCACTTGCCCGCGCCGGCATCCAGGTGGTCCCCACCTCGGGCCGCAACCGCACCATGATCCACGAGGATGCGCGCGTGCTTGGCCTCAACTCCTACATCGGCGAGATGGGCGGTCTGGTCATGTACGATCTCAAGGCCAACGATTGGGAGTATCTGACCGGCGATATGCCCTACGACCCCGCCTGCGGCCTCACGCCGCATCAGGTGATCGAGCAGACCGGCGTGTGCGAGAAGATTCTCGCCCGCTGGCCGCATAAGATCGAGTACCACAACGACATGTCGACTGGCTACAAGTACCGCGAGGTCACCGTCGGCATGCGCGGCGATGTGCCCGACGACGAGGTCCAGGCCATTCTTGACGAGGCCGGCTGCGGCCTGGTCTGGGCCTGCAACGGCCATCTGACCCATCTGTCCAAACCGACGACGCTCGAGCTCGAACGCGTCGAGGATGGCCGCGCCTTTAACATCAATCCCGCCGGTCTCAACAAGGGCGTTGCCATCGCACGTTTCTGCGAGCACCTTAGTATCGAGCGCGAGGAGACGCTGGCGCTCGGCGATTCCGAGTCCGACTTCTACATGGCTGACCACGTGGGCACGTTCTGCCTGGTCGAGAACGGTTTGACCAGTGCCGGCGCGCCCGAGTTCCTGGATACCTGCGATGACGCCTACGTCACGCGCGGCAAGATTGTCGATGGCTGGGCGGCAACGGCAGAGTTGCTCGTCGCGGCCCGTTCGTAGCGCGCCCCTATCGTTCTGAGCCATATCTTTTCGAGAGAGAATCTGGTGAGGTAATGTCCGATATCGAGAATCCGGCAGGCGACACGCGCCCGATTGGCGTGTTCGATTCTGGTCTGGGCGGTCTGACGGTTGCACGCGCCATCGCAACGGCGTTGCCGCACGAGTCCGTCTACTACTTTGGCGACACCAAGCGCTGCCCCTACGGCACCCGCACCGAGGACGAGGTGCGCTCGTTTGCACTGCAGGCGGGCCGTTGGCTGTCGAAGCACGACGTCAAGATCATGGTCATCGCCTGCAATACGGCGACCGCTGCGGCCTTGCGTTTGGCCCAGCAGGTGCTCGACGTCCCCGTCATCGGTGTGATCGCACCGGGCGCACGCGCGGCAATCAACAGCACCCGCACGCGCCGGGTGGGCGTGCTCGCCACCAACCTCACCATTCGCTCAGGCGCTTACACGCGTGCCATCCAGGACCTGGATGCCGGCGTCGACGTATACGGCTGCCCTGCCTCGAGCTTTGTCGAGGTCGTTGAGCACGAGCTCGCCTCGGGCGCGCATCTGCAAGAGCAGTGGCTCGAGAACGAGGACATCTTTGATACGCCTGCCGTACGCGCGCTGGTCGGTGCCACGGTTGAACCGCTGCGCGACCATGGCATCGATACCGTGGTGCTCGGCTGCACGCATTTTCCGCTGCTCGTGGGGCCTATTCGCCATGCGCTGGGTCCCGGAGTGCGCGTGGTGAGCTCTGCCGAGGAGACCACGCGCGAGCTGACCGATATTCTCACGCGCCGCGAGCAGCTGGCAGGCGACGCAGCCGAGCCGCAGCATCGTTTTGCAACGACGTCCGATAACATTGCCGAGTTTGCGGTGGCGGGCAGCTTTATCTTTGGCCAGCCGCTCAAGAGCATTGAGCATATCGATATCGACGAACTGAAATAGATAAAAGGTCACCGACCAAAAGCTCACGTTCACCTTTTGCCGAAAGGATTTTTCCATGGAGTATATGCAGGTCAATCGCGCCAACGGCCGCGCCGCCGATGAGCTGCGCCCCGTCAAGCTTACCCGCGGCGTCATGAAGCATGCCCACGGCTCGTGCCTGGCTGAGTTCGGTGACACGCGCGTGCTGTGTGCCGCCACAATTGAGGAGGGCGTGCCGGGCTGGCGCAAGGGCGCCAAGGCCGGTTGGGTAACGGCGGAGTACGCCATGCTGCCAGCATCGACCGGCAAGCGCTGCAAGCGCGAGCATGCCAACCGCAAGGGCCGCTCCATGGAGATCGAACGCCTCATCGGTCGCAGCCTGCGTACCATCGTCAATATGAAGGCACTTGGCGAGTACACCGTTACCGTCGACTGCGATGTGATCCAGGCCGATGGCGGCACACGCACGGCGAGCATTACCGGCGCCTGGGTGGCGCTGCACGACGCCCTTGCCATGTGGGTCGAGGCGGGTAAGCTCGAGCGCATCCCGCTCACGGGCCAGGTCGCCGCGATTTCCATGGGTGTTGTCGACGGCAACACCCTGCTCGACCTGGATTATTCCGAGGACAGTCACGCCGAGGTCGACATGAACCTTGTCGCCACCGATACCGGTGAGATGATCGAGCTCCAGGGCACTGGCGAGCAGGCGCCCTTCGACCGCAAGCGCCTCAATTCCCTGCTCGATTTGGGCGACAAGGGCATTGCCGAGCTCATCGAGCTCCAGCGCCAAGTCCTCGCCTAACCTGCCAAAAAGGGACAGGTTTATTTTGGCAGGTTTTATCTGCGGAAACGCCGATAGATAAGGTTGATGCCACATGAAAGGGGAGACGCCGAAGGGCCAGTCCCTTTTACGTGACTTTGCTATACGGACAAGGAGACCACTCATGGCACTTGAGAAGATCGACATCGACACCCTCGACCCGGCGGCGACCATCGTCGTGGCAACGGGCAACGCCCACAAGCTCACCGAGATCGAGGCCATTTTAGGCAAGGTTATGCCCGAGGTTCGCTTTGTGGCGCTCGGTCAGCTGGGCGATTTTGAGGACCCCGAGGAAAACGGCACGACGTTTTTGGAGAACGCCATCATCAAGGCGCAGGCTGCCGTCGAAGAGACGGGGCTCATGGCCATTGCCGACGATTCGGGTCTGGTCGTCGATGCGCTGGATGGTGAGCCCGGTGTGTATAGCGCGCGCTACGCGGGCGTTCACGGCGACGATGCCGCCAACAATGCCAAGCTCCTCGTTAACCTGGAAGGCGTGGCCGACGAGGACCGCACTGCGCGCTTTATGAGCGTCGTCGCGCTCATCGACACGGACGGTTTGGTCACCTATGGTGAGGGTGCCTGCGAGGGCGTTATCGCACACGAGGGCCGCGGCGATCACGGCTTTGGCTACGACCCGCTGTTCCTGCCGGTCGACACGCCGGGCAAGACCATGGCCGAGCTGACGGCGGACGAGAAGAACGCCATCAGCCATCGTTTCCACGCGCTCGAGCACCTATCCGCCAAACTGACGGGCGAGGAGTAGGCCGTGCGTGCGGTGGTGCAGCGCGTGCTCAACGCCGGCGTGACGGTCGACGGCGAGTGCGTGGGCAAAATTGGGCGCGGCTATCTGGTGCTACTGGGCGTTGGCCATGACGACACGTGCGCCGAGGCCGATAAGCTGTGGGGCAAGCTCCGGGGCTTGCGCATTAACGAGGACGAGAACGGCAAGACCAACCTGGCACTTGCCGATGTCGACGGCGAGGTTCTCGTGGTGTCACAGTTCACGCTGTTCGCCGATTGCCGTCACGGCCGCCGTCCATCGTTTACGGATGCTGGCACCCCCGATGTCGCCAACGAGCTCTACGAGTACTTCCTGACGCTTGTGTGCGAGGACGTCGAGCACGTAGCGCATGGCATCTTCGGCGCCGACATGAAGGTCGACCTCGTCAACGACGGTCCATTCACCATCGTCTTGGACACCGATAGTCTGTAAGTAGTCAATTTGGGACCGGGCTTTTTTAGCTACTTGCGTATGGCCACAACAGGATGCTATAGTATTAGAGTTTTGTCTATCTTAGGGGTATTATCCCCTTTTTGAATTGCACCTTCTGGAGGCCCTGTTCATGGAAGAGATGGAAGTCAATCACGTCGACGACATCCACGAGAAGCTGACCGATATGGTGGGCGA
>DBEYTJ010000264.1:0-3166 GCA_048181065.1 Collinsella sp. | reverse complement strand
ATAGGGGCGCCACTCGCCACGCTCATAGCAGCCCACCAGACGCGAGCCCTCGATGAGCGCACACGGGTAGACCTTGACCTCGTCGGGCATAAAGGCCCCTTCGGTCATAAAGCGCTCGTAGTCGCGCTTGTCCCCCTCGGGCGTGGCGCCCAGCAGGTTAAGCATAAAATGCGCATGGATCTTAAAGCCAAACAGGCGCGCAAGCGAAAACGCCCGCTCGATCTGCGTCACCGAAATGCGACGCTCGTTGATATCGAGTAGATGCTGGTCAAGACTCTGAATACCCATCTGAATCTTGGTGCAGCCCAAGCGACGGATAAGTGTGAGGGCCTGCGGCGTTACGGCATCGGGGCGTGTCTCGATAACGAGCCCCACCACGCGATGCTTCGCCGTCTCGTTGATGCGCTGCTGATGCTCAAGTTCCTCCATCGTTGCCGCCTGCCACTCGGCAACCTCGCCCCACGGCGTGCCAGGGCCGTACAGACGACGCACCGCACGGTTGTAGCCGCCCACAGCAACATCCACGCGCTCCCGCTCTCCTGCAACACCGCTCGCGAGCTCGGCCTCGTCTGTCGCAATGCCGGCAGCCCGGTAGCGCTCGCGACGCCCCGCCACCACCGGCGGCAGGGCATCGGCGGGCGCATCGTCGAGCAGGCGCCCCGCCTCGGCACGACTGATGCCCGGACGCGCCAACATGGGATTTGCCGCCACGCCCGCCACCGCATCATCATTGAGTGCACGGAAGAGCTCCGACATAAACCATGCCTGATACCCTTGCGGATAGTCGCTCCAGGTACCGCCAAGAACGATAAGCTCGATCTTGTCGGTTGCATGCCCCATCTGCGAAAGCGCGGTCAGGCGAGCGCTCACCTGCAGATACGGGTCGAAGCAGTTTTGCTCCGCACGGGCGCATGCCGGCTCGGCGTGCAGATAGCTTTTAGGCATGCGCAGGTCGTTGGGGCAAAACAGGCAATCGCCCGAGCACGGCCAGGGCTTGGTGATGACGGTAATGGTCGCCACGCCCGAAGCCGTGCGACGAGGCTTCATGCGTAGCACCTGCAGCAGTTGACGCTCCAGCTCCGCATCGACATTCCATCCAGCCCAACGAGCCGGCTCCTCACGTTTAACCCGCTGGTAGAACGGCAGCAGACGGCGCTTGGCCAAATCGCGTTTGTCGGCACCCTCGCGGCGCGCCTCGGCATGTATCAGTTTGACGAGCGCTTTGTCATCCACGGTCTCGCCGCGACGCAGAGCCTCGAGTATGTTCAAGATAATCTGTTCCATGCCCCCATTGTAAAGGCAAAGGCGCCGGAGCCGATCTCGGCTTCGGCGCCTTCATCAAACAGCGCGTCTATGGTTTATAAGTCTTCGATAACCACCCGTCACTCTGAATCAAACGACATGTCACCCGAACCAACCTCAAAACGATACGTGGCAGACTTATCGCCGTTATCGAATTCAAAATTCAAAATGGTCTCGCCGTCGTAGCCAAGCGGAAGGAAATCGCTCTCGAAGTCACCGCTGCCCACGGTGAGACTCGCCTTAAAGCCCGTAGAGTTCGGAACCGTTATCTCCACATCGCCCGAGTCCACGCTTACGTCCATCGACTTCGCGGGGGCCTGGTAGAGCTCGAACGTCACATCGCCCGAACCGACCTCGGCATTGAGCGCATCAGTCACGCTGCCCGTAAACTCTACATCTCCCGCGCCCAGGAAAAGGTCAAGACCATCACAGATGACATCGGCAATCTGCAGATCACCCGAGCCCACGTGCGCGTTGATCCCCTTCAGATGTTCGGCAACACGGCGTGGCAGCTCAACCGTAACCGAGCGGTCAATTGCCTTACCGTCATCACTTCCAGATCGGGAAACCTTGAGCGTCGAGTCCTCGACGGATGCGATGTTTTGCGTCGCGGCCTTGGAGGCATCCACGCCCTTGGCAACGCGTCCCCGCTCGATAACGCGAACCTTGTTGTCATCAACAACCTTGACGTCCACCGTAGCCGCGGCGATATCGAAATCGAGGTAGCGAAATTGATCGGCATCAAAGGTCGCACTCGAAAGCTGCTGAGGCTGAGCAGAATATTTACCGCCATCGTTCATAAAATCGTCGTCGTCAACCACATCGTCTATACCAGACAAGCCGGATACAACATCGTCGAGATCCCACGGACCATCAAAATGAATCAATGTCCGCGAAATGCCAAAGACAAGTCCAATGATGAGCACAAACGCTCCGACGCCAACGCCCAAGCGCACCTTGGATTCATGCGAAAGCTTCATCATTCATCACCTTCTTTGGAAATCGGCTCAGCGGTGGCCGCGGTGGCCACGTCAGCGTCAGGTACCGCAGAAGTATCCTTCCCCTGGGCCTTGACCGCCACCGACGCCGGACCAACCTGAATATCCCCGCGCGCCCAATCGCCATCGAGCGCACGCGCCACCCAGTGATAGATAGGAATCGTGAAGAAGATCAGCGCGGCAAAGGGGCAGGCACCAAACAGGAACATCAGCAAAAAGAACAGCAGCCAGCACACGGCCCAATACGGGAACGACTGGAACGGGCCCTTCACCGGAGTCGAGCCAACCGCGGTGCCACTCGTCGCCTGCGCCGTAGCGGCATTGGCGGCCTGCGCACTCCAGCTTGCCGCCTGCGCCGCCTTGGCGGCGGCATCACTCGCCTGTGTTGCCGCCTCGGTGGCGCGCGCTGCCGCCTCATGGGTGCGGGCACGCTCTGCCGCCTCGGCCTCGCGCTGACGAGCGCGGTCCTCGTTCTCAAACTCGATATCGTCCTCAATCTCATCGCTCGGATTAAGCAGCTCGTCCAGGCTCACGCCATAGAGTTTGGCGAGCGAGATCAGGTTCTCGGTATCGGGCGAGCTCTCCGCGCGCTCCCATTTGCTGACCGCTTGGCGCGACAGTCCCAGCTTTCGTGCCAGCCCTTCTTGACTAAAGCCTTTGCTGCGGCGAAGGTCGGCGAGCCGCTGCGCAGTTTCTACATTCATGGTTCCTCCTATGTGATGCCGGCCGTGCCGCCGGACCGTTTTTGTTCTTAAGGCGCCTTGCACAGTTAAAAATCTATCCGCCACCGCCAAAAGCATGCCACCTATTCTAGTGAGATTTTTGACAACCGGCGGTTGCGGGCACATATGAGCTGCGGAAATGTG
>DBEYTJ010000263.1:0-4787 GCA_048181065.1 Collinsella sp. | reverse complement strand
ATTGAACGTGCTCCAAACGTGATGCAGGCCGGCGATGAACTTGTCGATGTCGGCCTTGTCGTTGTAGAAGGCCACGCTGGCGCGGCAGCAGGCAAGGTTCTCGACGCCCAGCCAGGTAAGCAGCGGCTGCGCGCAGTGGTGACCGGCGCGGATGCAGACGCCGTCCATATCCATAATGCTCGCGACATCGTGCGGGTGGATGCCCTTGACGTTAAAGCTGACGACGCCGTGATGGTTGTCCCAATAGATGGAGCCGATGATCTGGACAAAGTCGAGCTGCATGAGCTCGCCCATCAGGTAATGGACGAGTGCCTGCTCGCGGGCCTGGATGTTTTCGTAACCCACTGTGTTGACGAGGTGGTCGAGGGCGGCACCTGTGGCGAAGATGCCGGCGGCGTCCTGCGTGCCTGCCTCGAACTTCTCGGGGACGGGTGCCCAAACGGCGTCCTGCTCGGTGACCGAATCGATCATCTCGCCGCCGGTGAGCATGGGCGGCATGGCGTTGAGCAGGTCCATCTTGCCCCACAGCACGCCGATGCCCATGGGGCCCATGGCCTTGTGTGCGCTAAAGGCAAAGAAGTCGGCGCCCAGATCGGCCACGTTGACCGGCATGTGCGGCAGCGACTGCGCGCCGTCGACGACCAGATAGCCGCCATACTTGTGCACGAGCTTGCCGAGGTTCTTGACCGGGTTCTCAACGCCCAGAACGTTAGAGACCTGGCCCACAGCCAAGATCTTGGTCTTGGGGCCCACCTTGGACAGAACCTCCTCGGTCGTGAGCTGGCCGGTCTTGGTGGGATAGAGGTAGACGAGCTTGGCGCCGGTTTCGCGGCAGACCTGCTGCCACGGAATCAGGTTGGAGTGGTGCTCCATGATGGTGATGACGACCTCGTCGCCGGGCTCCAGCACCGTGGGCGCAAAGCTCTTGGCGACCAGGTTGAGTGACTCGCTGGTGTTGCGGGTGAAGACGACTTCGTTGGCCTGAGCGGCGCCGATGAGGTCGGCGATCTGCTGGCGGACTTTGGCGATGGCATCGGTGGCCTCGACGGACAGCGAGTACAGGCCGCGCAGGGGGTTGGCGTTCATGCGCTGGTAGAAGTCGCGCTCGGCGTCGAGCACGCAGGCGGGGCGCTGCGCGGTGGCGGCGCTATCGAGGAAGGCGATCTCGGGATGCTGCTGGAACAGCGGGAACTGCGCCTTGTAGGGGTTGGTCTCGATGTCCACGGTGGGCCAGCCGCGCGAAGCCTCGTCGCTGGCGTCGAGCTCCATGGGCTCGGGGGCGGTGCAGGTATCGCATTTAACGTGCTCGGTATCGATCATGCGAGCTCCTCTTCAAAGTTATCGATCAGGTTGTTGCCCAGGCGGACGACGGCGGCGCGGGTGCGCTCATCGGTGGCGGAAAGCGCGGCGTCCTCCAGCTTGGCGCGAATGAACAGATCCTCGGCGGCGTTTTGGTCAAGGCCGCGGCAGGCGAGGTAGAACAGCTGCTCGTCGCGGACGTGGCCGATGGTGGCGCCGTGGTTGCCGGCAACGTCGTCCTCGTCGCAGAGGATGACGGGAACGGTCTTGTTGTCGACGCCCCTGTTGGCAAGCAGTACCGTCTCGCGCTCGGTGCCGACGGCACCCTTGCAGCCGTGCACGAGGTCGATGGTGCCGCGGTAGACCTTCTTGGACGTGCCAGTCAGCACGCCGTTGGCGTCGATCTCGCACTCGGTCTTGCGGCCGCGGTGGCGCAGCTCGTAGTTAAAGTCGCGCACCTGCTCGCGGGCGCCCAGGTAATCGGTATCGATAGTCACCTTGGCGGTGTCGCCCAGCAGGTCGCCGGCAAGGCCGGTGGCGCTGGCGCCGGCACCCAGGACGGTGTGCTGTACGTTGACGCGCGCGTCCTCGTCCAGGAACAGACCGGTGTCGTCGAGCGCGATCCAGCTGTCGTCGAGCGTCTGCGTGCAGGTCACGTTGACGGTGGCGTACTCGTGGGCGCACACGCGCAGCACGGAGCCCACGACGCCCTCGCCGGCAACGGGGGAGTCCAGGGCGATCTGCAGGTCGAGCGTTGCCTGCGGGCGGGCGACGACGTCGATTGCGGCAATCGCAGCCGCTGCGTCGATGCCACTCACGCGCACGATAGCCGTGGCGTGCTTGTACGCGGGCACATCGATAACGATGCGCTTGGTGGCGTGGTCGGCCAGGTAGGCGTAGGCGGCCTCGCCCATGCCGGTCTCGAATGCCTCGGCGGGGGAAAGTTCCTCCTCGAGCTTGATGGCGCCGGCCTGGTAGACGGAGGTAGCGGGCACGTCGAGCTCGGTCTCGGGCGTGATGCGGGTGCGGTCGGCAGCATCGCCGGGGGCGGAGGCACGGCGCTCGGGGAAGCGCTCGGCCATGGCGTCCATGGCGGCGTCGAAGGCGTCGACCGTACCGGCAAACTGCTCGTCCAGGCCCTCGACCTCAACGGCCTCGGCGGGAGCGGTGACAAGCTCGTCGGAAAGCTCGAGCTTGGTCTGGTTCATCTTAAGCCAGCCCCAAGTGGCGGCCGGCATAGCGTTGACCTGCTCGAGCGTGGTAGCAGCGGTGTTGGTTTCCTGTTTCATTATCCGATCGCTCCTTCCATCTCGAGCTTGATCAGGTTGTTCATCTCGACGGCGTACTCAAGCGGCAGCTCTTTGGAGACCGGGTTGGCAAAGCCGTTGACGATCATGGTGCGGGCCTCTTCCTCCGAGATACCGCGGCTCATCAGGTAGAAAACCTTGTCGTCGCCGATGCGGCCGATAGTTGCCTCGTGGCCGATGTCGACGTTCTTGGCGCGGATGTCCATGGCGGGGATGGTATCGGAGCGGCTCTGGTCGTCGAGCATGAGCGACTGACAGCTCACGGTTGCCTTGGAGCCCTCGGCCTTGGGCGTGGCCACGATAGAGCTGCGGAAGGTCTGGATACCGCCGCTCTTGGAGATGCCCTTAGTCTCGATGGTTGCCGAGGTATCGGGCGCGTTGAGCACGACTTTGCAGCCGGTATCGAGGTTCTGGCCGGCGCCGGCAAAGGTGATGCCGGTAAAGCTCGAGCGGGCGCGGCGTCCGTTGAGCACGCTCATGGGGTAGAGATAGCCCACGTGGCTACCGAAGGAGCCACTGATCCACTCGATGTCGCCGTCCTCGTCCACGCGCGCACGCTTGGTATTGAGGTTGTACATGTTCTTGGACCAGTTCTCGATGGTCGAGTAGCGCAGGTGCGCGCGCTTGCCCACAAAAAGCTCGACGGCACCGGCATGGAGGTTTGCCACGTTGTACTTGGGCGCGGAGCAGCCCTCGATAAAGTGCAGGTCGGCGTCGTCCTCGACGATGATGAGCGTGTGCTCAAACTGGCCGGCGCCCTTGGCGTTGAGGCGGAAGTAACTCTGCAGCGGAAAATCGAGCTTGGTGCCCTTGGGCACGTAGACAAACGAACCGCCCGACCACACGGCACCGTGCAGGGCCGCAAACTTGTGGTCGGTGGGCGGGATGAGCGTCATAAACTTCTCGTGGATGAGCGGCTCCCACTGCGGGTCGTGCAGGGCCTCCTCGATGCCGGAGTAGACGATACCCATCTTGGACGCGGTGTCCTGCATGTTGTGGTAGACCAGCTCTGAGTCGTATTGCGCGCCGACGCCCGCCAGATAGCTGCGCTCGGCCTCGGGGATGCCCAGGCGCTCAAAGGTGTTCTTGATGTCGTCGGGCACCGACTCCCAGTCGTGCTTTTGGTCGGTGTTGGGCTTGACGTAGGTGACGATGTTGTCCATGTCCAGGCCCTCGATGGAGGGGCCCCACGTCGGATCCGGGAAACGGTTAAAGATCTCGAGGGACTTGAGGCGCAGGTCGAGCATCCACTGCGGCTCGTCCTTCTTGGCGCTGATCTCGCGCACGATGTCCGGCGTGATGCCGGCGTCGAGGCGCTCGAAACCCTCCTCGCCATAGGTGAAGTCGTAGAGGCTGCGGTCGATGTCCGCGACCTCGGTGCGGTTCTTGGTCATTGCGTCGCCCCTTTACGCCTGCTGCTCGGCAGCGGCGGCCTCGACCTGGGCGCGCTGCTCGGCGGCCTCGCGCTCGAAGGTCTCAAAGCCGTTCTTATCGATCCAGGGGATCAGCGAAGCGTCATCCTCGCGCACGATGTGGCCCTTGACCATAACGTGGACGCGGTCGACATTCAGGTGCTCCAGGATGCGCGTGTTGTGCGTGATGATGAGCATGGAGCCGTCGCAGCTCTTGCGGTAGGCGTCCATGCCGTGGCTGACGGTGGACAGAGCGTCGACGTCCAGACCGGAGTCGGTTTCGTCCAGGATGGCAAGCTTGGGCTGCAGCAGCAGGAGCTGGAGCATCTCGACCTTCTTTTTCTCGCCGCCCGAGAAGCCCACGCCCAGCTCACGGTTGAGGTAGGCGGTATCCATGTTGAGCTCGGCCGCGAGCTCCTTGACGCGACGGCGGAACTCCTTGCCCTTCATCTCCAGGCCGGGGCGGCCGGCGATGCTGGCGCGCAAAAAGCTCGACAGCGGCACGCCCGGGATCTCGACCGGGGCCTGGAAGCTCAGGAACAGGCCGGCGCGCGAGCGCTTGTCGGTGGTGAGCTCGGTGATGTCCTGGCCGTCAAAGACGATGCGGCCGTCATTGACGGTATAGACTGGGTCGCCCATGACCAGGTGGCCGAGGGTGGACTTGCCGGCGCCGTTGGGTCCCATCAGCACGTGGGTCTCGCCGGCGGCGACGTTGAGGTTGACGTTGTGGAGGATGGTCTTCTCGTCCACGGAGGCGGTCAGACCTTCG
>DBEYTJ010000262.1:0-7573 GCA_048181065.1 Collinsella sp. | reverse complement strand
GCTGTGCACCACAGAAGTGCCGATCAGAGACGACTGCTCAACACCCGCGGGTTCCAGGGCAAAAGTAGCCACGTTGGTCTCGAAAAAGGCCTCAATCCCTGCCGCGGCCATACGGCGTGCAAGCTCCTCGACAACGTCCTCGTCAAAGCAGTCCTCGTGTACCACGCGGCCCTCGACCTCGAGCGTGGCTCCCGCCATGGCAACGACACCCGCGGGGTCGAGCGCACGCAAGCTGTCCGCGATGAGCCACAGGGGGCGACCCGTGCAGATAAACGCCTTGTGCCCCGCGTCGCGCAGACGATGAAACGCCTCGACGACCATCTGCGAGGGGCGAACCGCCGAAAAGTCCTTATCGGTCATATCGTCGGGATCGAACGACGTCAGCGTGCCGTCCACGTCAAAAAAGAGCACAGCGGAATCGGGGCACGCATCAATCATATGGGTTCCTTTCGAGGATAAGGGCAAACGAAGCATCCATCATATAATGGAGCGACGCAACCAGAGAGGTCACCCATGGAATTTTACGCAAGCTGCCCCGAGGGCTTTGAGTCCACACTCGCCGATGAGCTTAAACGCCTCGGGCTTTCGCATGTCCGCCGCCTGAAGGGTCGCGCTACGTTTGAGGGCGAGCTTGAGCAGGGCTATCGCGCGTGCCTGTGGTCGCGCCTGGCCAGCCGCGTGTTCGTGGTGCTTGGGCGCTTTGAGGCGCAAGATGCCGATGAACTGTACGATAGCGTTTACGACATCGCCTGGGAGGGCATTGTTCGCCCCGGCGCCACCATCGCCATCACCGCCCGCGGCGTGACCGAGCAGCTGCGCAACACGCGCTTCTCGGCCCTGCGCGCCAAGGACGCATTGTGCGACCGTCTGGCCGAGACCACGGGCCGTCGCGCCGACGTCGACGCCGCCGATCCCGATGTTCACCTGCTGCTTTCGCTGCGCCAGCGCCGCGCGAGCATCAGCCTGGACCTTTCAGGCGACCCGCTGTTCAAACGCCTGCCGCCCGCAGCGACCCGCGCCGGCGAGGGCGCGCACGTGCTGCGCCCCGACTACGCCGCCCTGGTGCTGGCGCAGGTCGGCTGGACCGCACTGTGCGAGCGCGAGCTGACGGCCGACGACTACGAGAACGAGGCCCTGCCCACGCTGGTCGATGCCTCGTGCGCCGGCGGCGGCCTGCTGCTGGAGGCCGTGAACATTCTGACTGACCGCGCCCCGGGCGCCGCACGCGAGCGCTGGGGCTTTGAGGGCTGGCAGCTGCACGACGCCGCTCTGTGGGAGCAGCTGCTTGCCGAGGCACGCGAGCGCGAGGCGGCAGCACGCGAGCGCCAGGTACGCATCGTGGCCGTGGATGTTGACCCCGCCGCCCGCAAGACCGCCGAGCGCATGGTCAAATGTGCCGGCTACAAGCGCTTTGTTGATTTTTGCGCCGCCAAGTCCGCCACCGTGCTGGACCATGCGGGCGCCGTCGCCGGTGCCGCCGTGGTCGCAGATACGACCGAGGCACCGCTTTCGCTCATGCATGACACCATGACGCTCATCAGTGAGCTGCGCCGCGCGCCCGAGCTTGCCGCGGCGCCGGTCGCCGCGCTCACCCGCGACGGATTGCTGGCCCGCGCGCTCCACGCCGAGCCCGAGCGCTCGATCGCCGTCATGCCCAACAACGAGGAGGCGACCGTCGAAGTCTGGCCCTCGCTCGACCAGGCCGCCGCGGCGTTTGAGGCTTCGACCAGTGCGGATGCTGAGGGCGAGGCTGCAGATGCCGACAATGCCAATGATGAAGGCAGCACCGCCCCCGCCATGCCCGAGCCTGCCGCCATGCTCGACCTGGGCGACGGCAAGCCGCTGCCCGTGCTCATCCCCGAGTCCGAGCAGTTCGCCAACCGCCTGCGCAAGAATGCCCGTCTGCGCCGCAAGTGGGCCAAGCGCGAGGGCGTGAGCTGCTACCGCGTCTACGATGCCGACCTACCCGACTACTCCGCCGCCATCGATCTGTACGAGGGCTGCCCGCAGACGCCGGGCCGCTGGCTCGTCATCGCCGAATACGCCGCGCCTAAGACCATCGACCCCGCACTGGCCCAGGCCCGTATGCTCGACATCTTGGCCATCGCGCCACGCATCCTGGATGTTCCCGCCGAGCACGTGCACGCCAAGGCCCGCATGCGTTCGCGCGGCGGCTCGCAGTACGGCAAGCAGGGCGCCGGCAAGGGCGGCTCGGGCGAGCGCGCCAATATCGCACGCCGTCGTCTGCCGCTCATCGAAGAGGGCGGCCTCACCTTTGCCGTCAACTTTGACGACTATCTGGATGTGGGCATCTTCCTGGATCACCGCGTCACCCGCAACCTGGTGCGTGAGCACGCCAAGCAGGCGCGCCGCTTCCTCAACCTGTTCGCCTACACCGGAACCGCCACCTGCTATGCGGCCGATGGCGGCGTCGAGGAAACCGTGACGGTCGACCTCTCCAACACCTACCTGGACTGGGCCGAGCGCAACATGCGCCAGAACAGCTTTGTGGGCCCGCAGCATCACTTTGTGCGCGACGACGTGCTCGCCTGGATTCGCGACCAGCGCCAGACGCGCAACCGCTGGGACCTGATCTTTGTCGATCCGCCCACGTTCTCAAACTCGTCCAAGATGGGCCGTCGCACCTGGGATGTCCAACGCGACCATGTCGAGCTTTTGGCCGGCGTATCGCGCCTGCTCGCACAGGGTGGACATGCCATCTTTAGCTGCAACCTGCGTGGCTTCCGTCCCGAGACACGCAAGCTCGCGCGCGCGGGCGTGGTGCTGGAGGACATTACGGCGCAGACCATCCCCGAGGACTTCGCACGCAACCAGAAGGTGCACCATTGCTATATCGTGCGCCGCCTGCCCATCGAGGACGCCATGGCCGAAGTCGGCTTTAGCGCCGAGGAAATTGCCGAGCGAACCGAGGAGCTGCGTAACCCCGAGGCCCGCAAGCCTCGCGCGGCAGCACCCGCGCACGCGCAGGCCGGCGACCGAGGGCCGCACGGCAACGGCAAGCCCTCTCCTGCCGGCAAGCCCAAAAAGAAGAAGTTCTACGCCAGCAAGCCCAAGGGCAAATAACAAAGTTGCGGTGGAATACGGACTGTTTTGCCTGGAATTAGGCAAAGTTAGACCGTATTTCACCGCAACTCATATTGGGATGGTGGCCGACGATCTAGCCTTGGGTGACCAATCGGTAACCGATACCCACATGCGTTTGAATATAGCGCGGATGCGCGGGGTCGGACTCGATCTTCTTGCGCAGCGTGCCCATAAAGACACGCAGGCTCGCCAGGTCGCTCTTAGTTGCCGTGCCCCAAATCTCGTGCAGGATAAACTGGTGCGTCAGCACTTTGTCGGCGTTATGCGCCAGCAGGCACAGGAGCTTGTACTCGATCGGTGTCAAATGCAGCTCCTCGCCATCCATCGTGGCGATGCCGGCATCAAAATCGATATGCAGCTCACCGGTATCGAACGAGCCCTCGGAGGCAACGCCGCCCGTTTGCGCATACGAGAGACGCCTGAGCGTCGTGCGAATGCGCGCGAGCAGCTCCTCGACCGAAAACGGCTTGGTCAGGTAGTCGTCGGCGCCGGCATCGAGCGCGCGGATCTTGTCCGCATCCTCGCTGCGCGCCGAGACCACGATGATCGGCATGCCCGACCATGTGCGCACTGACTCCACCACCTTGACGCCGTCCATATCGGGCAGGCCCAGATCGAGCAGCACGATGCTCGGCGTCTGCGATGAGGCGGCGGCGATGGCGGCATGGGCGGTCTCCACGGCCATATGACGCAAGCCGTGCGCCTCGAGCGCGGCAACGATTAAGTTGCGAACGGCGGGATCGTCCTCAACGACCAAGATGAGCGGTTTTACGGCAGAGTTCGGCACAGCGCTACTCCTTATCAAACGAAACGTCGGCGACGGGAAGCTCAATCGTAAAGACCGAGCCGTGCGGGTCCGCCGCGGCAACCTCTATGCTACCGCCATGCGCCAACGCAATGGAGCGGCAGAGCGAAAGACCTAGGCCCACGCTGCGGTGGCTATCGGCAAGACCATGGTTGGCGGTGTAGAACGACTCAAAGATCCGCTCGCGGTCCTCGGGCGCAATGCCCGGGCCGTCATCGGCCACCGAGCACGCCACGCGTCCATCGTCGACGCCAATCGAAATCACGATATGCGAGCCTGCGGGCGTATAGGTGATGGCGTTGTTCACCAGATTGACCACCAGCTGCACCATCAGACGCGCATCGACGTTGACGAGCGCCGGCTCGTCGCACGGCACCACCTTAAGGTCGTGCTCGCGCACGGCAGGGTTCACGTGGCGCAGCGCCTCCTCGACGATATCGTCCATAAGCTCGAGCGTAGTCGACAGATGCATGCCGCCGCCCTCGAGCTTGGTGATGGCAAGCAGATTCTCGACGGTGGCGTTGAGCCACAGCGCATCCGAGCGAATGGATAGAAGCAGGCCGCGGCGCGTCTGGGCATCGAGCACCGCGGTGCCGGTCGAACCCTGGTCGAGCAGGACATCGGCATTGCCCGAAATACTGGTAAGCGGCGTGCGCAGATCGTGCGAGATGGAGCGCAGCAGGTTGGCGCGCAGCTGTTCGTTTTTGGCGAGCACCGCCGCCTCCTCGCGGGCCTCCATGGCGCGGGCGCGGTCGAGCGCCAGCTCGCCTTCGCTCACGATGGCATCGGCAAGTGTCCGCTCCTCATGCGTCAGCACGTCGGGCTCGGCAACAATAGCCAGCACGCCCACCACCGAGGCGGGGTCGCCCGAGCGCACGAAGCCGTCGCCTGTGCGAACCGTCAGGTAGATGCCATAAAACGCCGAGCCGCCAAACGTGGCGTCGAGCGGCGTTCCCACATAGGCGGACGCCGAGAGCCGCGGCGGCATCTGCGGCGCCAGCTCGTGCACCGGCGCGGCATCGCCCACGGCCGTGTACGTCGCACGCGGCAACAGGTCATCGCCCTCGGCGTCGGCGCTGTACCACACGACCGGACAGCCCGAAAGACGCGCCAGCTGCGTAGCCATGGCATGAACAATCTGCTGCTCGTCGGCGCAGCGCTGCAGCATGCGGTTGGTCTCGAGCACCATATGCGTGCGGCGGTCGCTGGCGGCAGCCTGTGCCAAGGCGCGGCGCAGGGCCAACGCAATCGAGCTCGACACGAGCGAGACCACGAACATGATGAAGAACATGCCGGGATAGCCGCGGTCGATAAGCGACAGCGAGTAGCGCGGGTCGACAAACAAGAAGTTGTAGAGCGCCACGGCGGCAGCCGAGCTCAGCAAGCAATACAGGCGACTCCAGGTAAAGAATGCGCACAGCTGAACGGCGAACACATAGACGATCATGATGCTCGGCGCGAGACCCGGATGGTCGAGCAACGCGCCCACAATCGTCGCCGCAACCAGCAGCCCCGCCGATACGCAGGCGTCATACAGAGGAGTGCGGCGCGTCAACGTTGTGCGCCGCCACCAAAAGCTATCGGCAATATCGCCGTCCGTACGGACGTCCATCAGCGCCCCGCTCCTCTCTCAAAAACAAAAACCACCACAAAGGGGACAGGCACCTTTGTGGTGGTTTCCCCTTGTGGTGGTTCTAAGTGTAAAGCCTTCTACGACCGGCGGTCGCTAGACAAACAGCACGTGCGCGAGCAGGGCACACACGCACACCGCGACAAACACCAGTGCCACGACCGAAATCACACGATCGGCCATGTCCATGTTGGCACGATTCGTAAAGAACCGATCTTCGGCGGCGTCGACGCGCGCCTCACGCACCATTTCGACCACCGCCTCACGGCCATCGAGCGCCTTTGTATCCATGTTTTCCTCCCCGGCCTCATGCTTATCCATCAAAATGTAGCCACCGGCGTCTACGGGCGCTCGTTGGGAGCCAGGCGCTGCATCTTATTCACGGCCTTGAACTTGGTGAACAGCGGCACGTACTCAAAGCTCACGTTGGAGTTCTCCAGGCCGTACCAACGCGCGGGCGTGCCGGCGGCGCGGCGGATGATGTACTTGAGCGTGATGGCCGTGCGCTCGCTGGGCTCCACGTCGCTTTCGGGCGCCAGAAGCTTACGGATCAGGACGAACTTGAACGTACCGATGTTACCCGGATCCTTGTAGACCGAGTAGTCATGCGTCTGCGGAGGCAGCTCGCCGGTGGCAGCCAGGTCCTGAACAACCTGACGCAGGTAGGCATTGACGCGCTGGTTGATCTTGTAGCCCAGGTAAAGATGCACGCGGAACACGTAGTCGGTGCCGAACGTCTCGACCGAATAGGCAAAGGTGTGCGGTTCGTCCATGGTCTCGACGTTCACAAACCACCAGGCGTGGGCACGCTTGGGATGCTTGTCCAAGATCGAGTAGACGATATCGCGGTCGATGTAGTCGGTATGGGTGTCCTTGGTCAGGTACACGACGTTGTCGCTCATGCGCTCGTAACGGTCGTCGTCGCGCAGGCGCTTGAGCTGCGGCAGGTAGCTGCGCAGCGGCAGCAGCGTAAACTGGCGCTGCTCGACCGCCGTGCCGTTGTACCAGCACACCATAATGCCCATGATGAGTGCAGCCATGAGGATGGTGAAGTAGCCGCCGTGGAAGAACTTGGTGAGCGAGCTCACGAAGAAGAAGCCTTCGAGCAAAAGGAAGAAGGCCGCGAAGATCCACGGAGCAACCTTGAGCTTGCGCTCCTCGTGCAGGTAGAAGAAGAGCAGCAGCGTGGTGCACATCATAGTCAGCGTAATGGCAAGGCCGTAGGCGGCTTCCATATGCGCCGAGTTCTGGAACAGCAGCACCACGATGACGCAGCCCACGAGCATGACGTTGTTGACCATGGGGATGTAGAGCTGGCCCTTGGTCTCGGCAGGGTAGAAGACCTGCATGTGCGGCATAAGGTCCAGACGGCTGGCCTCGGACACCAGCGAGAATGCGCCGGTGATGAGCGCCTGCGAGGCAATGATGGCCGCGACGGTGGAAAGGCCGACGGCAAACGGGCGCAGGCCCGGGGCGAGCATCTGGTAGAACGGGTTGAGGTCGGCAATGCCCATGAGCTCGGGGTTGGCAGCGTTGTTCATAAGCCAAGCGCCCTGGCCCATATAGGAAAGCAGCAGGCAGCACTTAACGAACGGCCAGGTAGCGTAGATGTTGCCGCGGCCGACGTGGCCCATGTCGGAGTAGAGTGCCTCGGCACCGGTGGTGGCGAGGAAGCAGCTGCCCAGAATCATGATACCCGCGTGGTTGTTGGGGCTCAGCAAAAAGGCGATGCCACGCACCGGGTTGAGGCACAGCAGCACGGCGGGGTGCTGGAAGACAAAAAACAGACCCGTGCCGCCCAGGAACAGGAACCACAGCGTCATGATGGGGCCAAAGGCGTGACCGATCTTGGCCGTACCGATGCGTTGCACCAAAAAGAGCGCGATGATGATGGCGAGCGTAATGGCGACGACGCGGCCCTGGTCATCGCCCAGCACGGCATGGACCGCCGGGATGGTGCGCAGGCCCTCGATGGCCGTGGTAACGGTAACGGCCGGCGTCAGGATGCCGTCGGCGAGCAGCGCGGCGCCACC
>DBEYTJ010000261.1:0-2760 GCA_048181065.1 Collinsella sp. | reverse complement strand
ATCCAGCCGCCCTTGTTCCAGATAAAGGCGGCGACGGTGGGCGCCAGCAGCAGCGCAAAGCCGCAGAACCAGGAGTGGGTGGGCAGGCAGTTGTAGGTGTAGCAGAAGTTCCAGATATCGTAGGCGATGATGTAGACCCAGGTCATGTCGGGCCACAGCATGTCGGTCTTGTCCTCGGAGGCGTAGACGCTCCACCAACCGGTCATGCAGAAGATGTTGATGATGCCCGCGATACCGTTGAACACGTTGTTCCAGCCGGCCAGCTGCGTGGCGCCCTCGGAGGTGACCCAGGTGGACTCGCCCAGGACAAAGAAGTGATAGGCGCTCTCAAAGTCAGACACGACGGCGATCATGATGTTGATGGCGACGATCACAAACGGCCACGCGCGGAACCAATGCGCCTTGCCGATCTTGCCCCACTGGTACTTAATGGCAATGAAGCCCCAGCAACCGGCCAGCGCCGCGTACACCTTGGCGTAGTGGAACCAGCTGTTCTGGTACACATGGGTGGGGTTGGTGAGCGCCCACTCGGCACCCTGCGAAACGCCGACGGCGATGGCGACGCAGTAGATGGTCATGGCCAGCGGAGCCACGCCAAAGATGATGGCCGCGCCGAGCTTGGTGCGGCGGCCGACCTCGTTGAGCACGATCAGGCCAATAAAGACCATGGCCCAGCCGGCCCAGTGGATAAGGGTATCGCTACCCCAAACATCGAACAGCATGCTGCTCTCCTTTCACACGCCCGCGGCCCCTCTTCTGATCGCGGACAGTTTGGCCAAATGTCGTCAGTTCTGGGGCTTGCGCTCCGGATACTTGGCGGTATAGCCCTCGATGTGGAGCGTCGAGGCGATGATTTCCTTGACCGTCTCGTCGGGCACATCGGGGTGCGTGCGGATATACATCAAAAGACCCATGATGAGGGTGTAGAACGTCTCGTAGACATGGTCGATGCGTAGCTCATGACGGGCGACAAAATCCACCACGGTGGTGTCGCAGATATACTGCGCCACGCGCTGGACCACGTTGTGCAAAAAGCCGCCGTAGAGCGCGCCGCTGTTGGAGGCCAGAGTGTGCGGCAGTTCGTGGCCGCTGGCGACCAGACGCTTAAAGAGCGGCGCGACAGTGTCGAGCGCGCCCTCGATATCGCCGACGGTGCGGTTGGCATTCCACTGCTCGAGCTCGGAGATAAAGCCGTCGATCGCCTCGTCCATAACAGCGGTGACGGCGGCGTCCATATCGGCAAAGTAGTGGTAGAACAGCGAGCGCGTGCAGCCGGCTCGCTTGGTCACGGCCGATACCGATAGGTGGGACACGCCCAGCTCGGAGCTTACGGTGCGCACGGCATCGAGGATCTCGCGACGGCGTTCGTCGCCCGTCAAGCGCTTTGCCGCGCTATCGGATACGGGGGCGGCATCGACCACAGAGGTATCTGCTGCGTTACTGCTCATGTGCTTGCCGCCTTTCATCCGTTTGAGCCTGACCGTTCGCCTAACAGTCTTGAATATTGTTGACGGTTCGTCAATACTGTTTTTGACACAATGTCAACAATAACGGGTGAACGGCGTGGGGGCATGTCGAGCCCGTAAAAAGAGGGGCGCTGCGTGCCTGCCAGGCTGCGGCAAGAGAAGGGACGACTATGATTCTCAACGGACCGGGGATTAGCTACACCGAGCCCGATATCGGTGCGGAGTTTGTGCCGCCGCTGCCGGAGCATCCGCGCGAGGCCATCGTCAAACTGTGCGAGCACTGCACTAACCGCCTGCTGCATCGCGACGAGCTGCTGGGCTACGAGTACTGGTCGTTTGCCGAGGCCGCGACTGACGAGCAGGCCGAGGTACTCTGCAAGATGAAGATGCGCCGTCCCTATACGCTGCCCGAGATGGTCAAGCTCACCGGCATGCCCGAGGCCGATATCGAGAAGATGCTCGACGACATGAGCTACACGGGCCTGCTCGAGTACAACTGGGAAAACCCCGAGCGCGCCAAGCAGTGGGTGCTGCCCATGCTGGTGCCGGGTTCCGCCGAGTTCCTCAACATGCGCGTGAGCCAGCTCGAGGAGCATCCGGTCTATGCCAAGTTCTTTGAGCAGGCGTCCAAGGGACCGCTGTCCAAGGCCACGCCGATGGTGCCGCCCGGAGGCGCCGGTATCGGCATGCACGTCATTCCGGTCGAGAAGGCCATCGATGCCGCGAGCACGTCGGTGCCGATCGAGCATATCGAGCACTGGCTCGACAAGTACGAGGGCAAGTATGCCGCCAGTACCTGCAGCTGCCGTGCGAGCCGTCGCGTGATGGGCGAGGGCTGCGCCGACGATCCGGCCGACTGGTGCATTGCCGTGGGCGACATGGCCGACTACGTGGTCGAGACCGACCGCGGCCATTACGTGACGCGCGACGAGGTCTACGACATTTTGCGCCAGGCCGAGGACAACGGCTTTGTGCACCAGATCACCAATATCGACGGTGAGAACAAGATCTTCGCCATCTGCAACTGCAACGTCAACGTGTGCTACGCACTGCGCACCTCGCAGCTGTTCAACACGCCCAACCTGTCGCGCTCGGCCTATGTCGCCAAGGTCGAGAAGGACAAGTGCGTGGCCTGCGGTCGCTGCGTTGAGGTGTGCCCGGCCGGTGCCGCCAAGCTCGGCCAGAAGCTCTGCAGCAAAAAGGCCGGCGGACAGGTGCCCGAGTATCCGCGCCAGGAGCTGCCCGATGCCACCAAGTGGGACCACACCAAGTGGTCGCCCAACTACCGCAACGA
>DBEYTJ010000260.1:0-2223 GCA_048181065.1 Collinsella sp. | reverse complement strand
AAGGTCAGGCACTAGGTGCCTGACCTGCAAACTTCTGGTCGGGACGACTGGATTCGAACCAGCGACCCCTTGACCCCCAGTCAAGTGCGCTACCAAGCTGCGCCACGTCCCGAAGCTTTTGTTTGTTGCTCTGCTCTCGCTCGCAACAGGGAGTATATTAACCCGAAACTTTGCCCTTGTGCAAGAACTTTTTTAAATATTTTGAAGCAAGTCCAAAATTGTATCTGCGAGCTGGGGTTTTGTTAGCACGGGGAGTTCTTGCGTGCCCGCTGTGCTCACAATCCAGGCCTTGTTGGTATCGGTTCCAAAGCCCGAATCGGCGCGCGAGACATCGTTGGCGATAATGGCATCGCAACCCTTGTGGGCGAGCTTTCGCTGAGCGTACTCCACGACGTTATCGGTCTCGGCCGCAAAGCCGATCACGCACCGCTCCCCCTTCTGACGCGAGAGCTCAGCCAAAATATCGACCGTCTCGACCAGTTCGATGCAATCCAGGCGCTCGTTGGCCTTTTTGAGTTTGTGGTCCGCAGGGGCGGCAGGCGTGTAGTCGGCGACGGCGGCCGCGCAAATGGCCGCATCGGCCGTCTGAAAGGCGCTCAGAGCCGCCTGTAGCATCTCTGCTGCGGTCTGTACGCGCACGCACTCCACACCGCGGGGAACGTCGAGCGATGTCGGTCCCAGCACGAGCGTGACGGCGGCACCGCGACGTGCGGCCTCCCCCGCCAGGGCGATACCCATCTTGCCCGAAGAACGGTTGCCAATGAAGCGCACGGGGTCGATCGGCTCATGCGTGGGGCCGGCGGTAATCACGACGCGCTTACCTGCCAGGTCCTGAGGCACGGGGTCGAGCACCTCGCAGACGGCCTCGACGATGTCCTCGGGCTCGCTCATGCGTCCCGTGTCCACGTCGCCGCAGGCAAGGTAGCCACTGCCAGGTCCCACCACATGGACGCCAAGGTCGCGCAACGTGGCCATATTGGCCTGCGTTGCCGGCGCCTTCCACATGCCGTTGTTCATGGCGGGGGCGATCACGATGGGTCGCGGCGTGGCAAGCAGCGTAGTGGAGATGAGGTCATCGGCGATGCCGTTGGCCATCTTGGCGATGATATTGGCCGTCGCGGGTGCTACGACCACCAGGTCGGGCTCCTGAGCGAGCGAAATGTGGTGGATGGGGTCGGAGGGGTCGTCGAACAGGCCCACCGCGACCGGCTCATTGGTGAGCGCGCGGAAGGTGAGCGGCCCCACAAACTCCGTGGCATGCTCGCTCATAACGACCTTGACGCGCGCGCCGCACTTTTGCAACAGGCGCACGATATTGCACGACTTATAGGCGGCGATCCCACCGGTAATACCCAGCAGGATCGTTTTTCCCTCAAGTTGCATTGAATTATTGGGCGCCGCCATCGTTTAAGCTTCCTTGCTCGGGAGCACCAGCAGGCGGTGGCAGTACGGGCAGTGCGTAATCTCGCTACCGTCATGGTTGAGGTCGCTCATGGACGATGCCTGCAGCGCGGTGTGGCAGACCGTGGGGATGTTGCCCTGGATGGTCTCGACGGCCAGGCCGCGGAACTGCTTGAGAAGGCGCTCGTAGTCGGTGAGCACGTCGGTCGGCAGCGTGGCAGCAAGCGCGGTGCGCTCCTTGGTGGCGGCGTCAATCTGGGCCTGGAGGTCGGCGGCCTTGGCACGAGCGGCCTTGGTATCTGCTTTCACGCCCTCCTCGAACTTGGCGATGATGGCCTGAGCGCGGGCCTCGCGGTCGAGCGCCTCCTTATGGGCGACAACGACGTCCTTGCGGGTGTGCTCGATCTTGTCCAGACGCTTTGCCAGGGTGGCAAGCTCATTCTCCAGGTCCTGCACCTCGCGGTAATCAGAACCGTCGACGTGACGCTTCTTGGCGGCCTCGATGGCGTTGTTGGTCTGGATCTCGGTAGTGTTGAGGTCGTCGAGCTCAATGTCCAGGTCTTTGCGCTGGGCGTAGAGCTTGGTCATCTCGGACTTGAGCTTCACATAGGTCTTGCGCTTGGAAGCGAGCTCCTTGAGCTCCGGCATATTGGCAAGTTCGCTCTTGTTGCGGGCGAGCTCCAAATCGATCTGTTGCAGCTTGAGTAGCGTAGCGCCGGCGCTCATAAGTTCTCTCCTTTTGTCACAGTCCACCATTGGCAAGGGTTCAGTATTTTAATCGCATGACGGGGGTCGACCCCGGCGTCAACTGCAGAGTTCATC
>DBEYTJ010000259.1:0-1206 GCA_048181065.1 Collinsella sp. | reverse complement strand
ACGTCGTCCTCGGTGTCCATGGTGGTGTGACCGGTCCAGGGCTCGAGCGCCACAAACGGGGCGTCGTTGGCGGCAGACCACACGCCGATGTACTTAAAGCCCTCAAAGTCGATCTTGACGCCATGGCCCGACTTGCGACCGCGCAGCGTGAGCGTGGAACCCGGGGTATCGGTGAACATGATGGCATCGTTATCGAAGCTGCGGTGCGTGATGGGCAGCACGTCCGAGTTATCGGGAGCCTTGTAGCTGTCCTCGAACGTCATGAGGCCATCGGGCGTGATGATGGGGGCCTCGTTGGTCCAAGCCTCGGTAAATGCCAGCTCGTAATCCTCGAATGCCTCGTCCTCGGCACCGGGAGCGGGCACGTTAAATGCAGGGTGACCGCCCACCGAGAACGGCAGTTCTACGTCGCCGGTGTTCGCAACGGCAAAGGTCTGCGTGAGCGTGGCGTCGCCGGTTAGGGCATAGGTCATGTTGAGCTTAAAGTGGAAGGGGAAAGCCTTGAGCGACTCGGGCGTATCGGTGATCTCGTAAGTTACCGAGGAGCCGTCCTCCGAGACCTCGACCAGCTTGTGCTCGACGATGCGCGCGAGTCCGTGGCGCGGCATCTCGCAGGTGCCAGCCGCAGACGTCGCCGTGTTGTTGCGCAGCGAGCCCACGATGGGGAACAGAATGGGCGCATGCTTGCCCCAAAAGGCCGGGTCGCCCTGCCACAGATACTCGTTGCCGTCGAGGGCAAGGCTCGTGAGCTGGGCTCCCATGGAATCGATGGCCGCGGTGAGGCCGCCGCGCTTGATAGTGGTGACGGTGGACATGCTACTTCCTCCAAAAGTAAACAATAGTGTCGAGGGCTATTGTGCCACTCTTGGCGGCAAGGAGAAGCGGCAGGCGCAGTTATTGAGCGATTGCGTAAAGGTCGAATCCGCCCTGCGGCGTGCTGTCGACCGTATCGGGCGCCTGCGAGTTAAAGCTCACGGGAACCATGCGCTTTGAGGCGCGGAAGCGCGTGCCATCGGTGGCGACGGGCGGCTCGTCGACCGTGAGCTCGTAGTCGCCGGGCTTGAGTTCGATGCCGTCGCCAGCGGAGTTGACATATTGATACTCGTCAATCGCCTGCCCCCTGAGTGCGCGGCCCACGATGTGGATGAGCATCTGGCTGTCGCCGCGGGCGGTGTCCCACGTCGCGCCGTCCTTGACCTCGACCGA
>DBEYTJ010000258.1:0-4845 GCA_048181065.1 Collinsella sp. | reverse complement strand
AAATGGAACAGCTGGGCGGGCTCGTAGCCGGTAATCTTGTAGTCCATGGTGCCTCCTTGGCGCAACTGGTTAGACAGTAAGACATGCGACTTGTATATTCCCAGACTTTGCGTGCATAAACCAGTCGAAAACGCCGAGCGCTCTCGCATCATCGGCTAACGGTGAGGAAACGTCACTTTATCAAGATAAAGCAGCTTAGACGGGCCGCGCCGAAGGGACGTTGGACCCTTCAACCAGCCTCAACGCCTGTTGAACGTTAATGCATACACCATTGGTATGTTTAATAAGATTCTTGTCCTCCGTCACGACGTAATCGGCATCAATGCGATTGGCGACGCCCAGCATCAGGTCGTCCTCGAAGTCGTTGTGATGATACTTGAACACAAAGGAGTCGAAGACCTCGTCTGCACCGACCGGCGCGATGAGGGCGAGCTCGCGCATCTGCCGAACGCATGCCCAGGCCGTTTCGTCCGCCGCCGCAATGGCGTTATCGCTCAGCGAACCATTCTTCCTTCGGCACTCCCTCTTAATCGCCGCCGAGACAAGATACGAGACATCTTTGACCGAAAGAGACGAGGCAAACAGGGCAATCTGCTCCGAGACATCGGCAATCTCGAATAGACGGGCGACATCCGCTGTCCGGTCCGACCTTCCAGAAAAGTAATCCATCCATACGTTGGTGTCGATGAGCAACTTGAGAATGCCGTCTGCACTCATAGCTCCACCCACTCGGGATAGCGCTCCGCCATTGCTTCCTCATAGAGGTCATCGTAGTCACCCGAGAGGTCGGGAACAGGGATGCCGTATTTGAGGCACGCATCGCGCACGATGTGGCTGCCCTGCGTAACCCTTGATTCCACCGACGCAGTCGCTGGCACGTTAGAGCTCGGTGCCGCAACCCCCGATCTCGAGGGCATGCATCCGTTGACGACCAGATATTCCCAAAGTGTCCGCACCGCTTGAGACGGCGTCATGCCGATATGCGCCAGCACGGCGTCCCCAGCCTCTTTGAGTTGGCGATCCATGCGCACATTCATCTGGACCGGCCGTGAGTCGAGTACCGATATAGGCATGCTAGCTCCTTCTGCTATACATATTTATATTTCGAGTATAGCACCATTTACTCATAAAAAAGGGGCGCCCCGACAGGAGTGCCCCTTCGCAAAGCTATGTTAACCCCTACAGCGCGCCGGAACCGGCTTGCATCATGCCGCCGGGGCCCGAGGTCACGCCGCCGCTCACGGGCGCGGCGTTGCCGGTGTGCGGTGCCGCCGGGGCGGTATCGCCGCCGAGCGTGCCCGCCGGACGCGGTGCCGGGATCTCGCCCGTGCCGTGGCTAAAGACAAACTTGCCATCGGCCACGTCGCACAGGACGGTATCGCCCTCGCCCCACTCGCCGGCCAGAAGCTCCTCGGACAGCGGGTCCTCGATAAGCTTTTGAATAGCACGGCGCAGCGGACGCGCACCGTTGGTGAGGTCGGTGCCCTCGGCCACGATCTTGTCATAGGCCGCATCGGTGAGCTTGATGTTCATGCCGTTGGCAATCAAACGCTGACGCAGGTCGTCCACCAGCAGGTGCGCGATCTTGGTGAGATTCTCGCCCGAGAGCTTCTGGAACACCACGATGTCGTCGATACGGTTGAGCAGCTCGGGGCGGAACAGGCGCTTGAGCTCGCCCATCGCGCGACCACGGATCTCACTCGACGTGAGACCTTGCTCGCCGGTGGTGCCAAAGCCAACGCTCGCATCCTGCGCAATCTCGCGAGCGCCCACGTTGGACGTCATGATGATCACGGTGTTGCGGAAGTCGACCGTCTTGCCCTGGCTATCGGTCAGGCGGCCCTCCTCCAGCACCTGCAGCAAGATGTTGAAGATATCGGGGTGCGCCTTCTCGATCTCGTCGAACAGCACGACCGAGTACGGGTGGCGACGAACGGCCTTGGTGAGCTGGCCGCCCTCGTCGTGACCGACGTAACCCGGAGGGCTACCGATGAGCTTGGAGACCTCGAACTCGCTACCGAACTCGGACATGTCGAAGCTGATGAGTGCATCCTTGCTGCCAAAGAGGTACTCGGCGAGCGTCTTGGCGAGCTCGGTCTTGCCCGTGCCGGTGGGACCCAGGAAGATAAAGCTGCCGCCGGGGCGACGCGGGTCCTTGAGCGGCGAACGGCTGCGGCGCACGGCCTTGGCAACTGCCTCGACAGCCTCATCCTGACCGATGATGCGCGTCTTGAGCACGCTTTCGGCTTGCAGCAGGCGACGGCTCTCGCTCTCGGTAAGCGAGGACACCGGCACGCCCGAAGTCACGGACACGATATCGGCGATCTGACTCACATCGATGGTGAGCGGGCTGGCGTCGAGCTCGGCGGTCCAGGCGGCCTTGGCCTCGGCGAGTTCAATCTCGGCGGCCTTCTGCTGATCGGTGATCTCGGCGGCCTTGTTCATGTCGTCGCTCTCGGTGGCCTCCTGCGCGGCGGCCTTAAGCTCCTCCACGCGATGCTCGGCCTCACGCACCGGCTCGGGCGCGCGATTCGCAGCGATGCGAGCGCGGGCACCGGCCTCGTCGATGAGGTCGATGGCCTTATCGGGCAGGAAGCGATCCTGGATGTAGCGGTTGGAAAGGTTCGCGGCGGCCTCGATAGCACCCTGCGTATAGCGCACATGGTGGTGCTCCTCGTAGCGCGGCTTGAGCGCAGTCAGGATCTTGACCGTGTCCTCGACGCTCGGCTCCTCGACATCGATGGTCTGGAAGCGACGCTCAAAGGCCGGGTCCTTGGTGAGGTACTTGCGGAATTCCTCGGCCGTGGTGGCGCCGATAATCTGGAAGGCACCGCGCGCGAGCACGGGCTTGAGCATGGAGCTCGCGTCGATGGAACCCTCGGCAGAACCGGCACCGATGATGGTGTGCATCTCGTCGATAAACAGGATGACGTCGTCGGCTTCGGTGGCCTCCTGGATCACGTTCTTGAGACGCTCCTCAAACTCACCGCGATACTTGGCGCCCGCCACGAGGCCCGGCAGGTCGAGCGTCCAGATGTTCTGGTTCATGAGGTTCTCGGGCACGTTGCCGGCAGCGATCTGCTGCGCCAGGCCCTCGACGATGGCCGTCTTGCCCACGCCGGGGTCGCCCAAGATAAGCGGGTTGTTCTTGGTGCGGCGCGAAAGGATCTCCATCATGCGCTGGACTTCCTTTTCGCGACCGATCACGGGGTCGAGCTCGCCGTCGCGGGCCTTCTGCGTAAGGTTGGTGGCGAACTGCTTAAGCGTGTCGGTGCCACTCCCCTTTTGCTGAGAGGCATCCGAGCCGCTAAAGAACGGCAGGCCCGCACCGGGACGACCAGCACCGGCGCCGGCGAGCGGACGCTTCTTGTCCTGGTCCTTGGCGGTGAGCTTCTCGATAGCCTTTTTGATGGAGGCGGACGACACACCCAGGCGCATGAGGATGTCCATGGCCATGCCGTTGCCCTCTTCGACGATACCGATGAGCAGGTGCTCGGTCGACACGTAGGTCTGGTTGTTCTCACGCGCCACACGGAATGAACGCTCCATCACGCTAATGACGAGCGGTGTAAAGGCGAGCTTAGCTGCCTCGGTCTCCTCGCTGGGCTCGGGAACGGTGGTCTGGACCTCTTTGAGAGTATCCATGATGTCGTCGTAGGAGATGTCGAGCGAACGCAGTGCTTCAGCGGCAATGCCCTCGTCCTCCTTGGCAAGCGCGAGCAGCAGGTGCTCGGTACCCACCTTATTTGAATGAAGATCGAGCGCCTCTTGCTTGGCCATGGACATGACCTTGCGCGCACGATCGGTAAAACGGTCTAACATGCTAGTTCCTCTTAGACGAGCTAGTTTTTTCAAACGCAAAGCGCCGCCCCGCGGCAGCGCTTTGGTCTCTTTACCCATATGGAGTATATGTTAACCGTTGGGACCTTTCCCGCCCGTAGCCGCGCGACAACGTCTACAAAAAAGGAATTGCTCGGGTCCGTTTGGCGGTTTGATTTTGAACTGCTGTCTAGCAGGCGGGCTCGGCGTCCATGCCCTCGGAAATGTTGGCAACCTCCTCGGCAGTGGGAGCGCCCGGCATGTGCACGAGTTCCATGTGCGGCTCGGCAAAGACCGTGCCCATGGGGAAGGCGCGGCGGAAGACAAAGCGAGCAATCGGACCGGCCACTAGCAGGTTCCAGGGCAGGGCCATGATAAAGTTGCGCGGGATGTTGATGAGCCACATCGTCGGCAGCATCTGCAGGTTTGCAAGCGGGCCGCCGGGCATGTGGAACAGGCCCTCGCACGCACCGTAGAGCGACATGATGATGACCGTAGGAACGACCATGCAGGAGCTGACGGCGAGCGTCATGGCAAGCGGCGAGCTCTTGCCCGGCGTGACCAAGTACTTAAAGGCGAAACCCTTGGCGAGCGGGCTGGCGACGAACCAGTCGCAGCACATGGCAAAAATGTAGGCAACGGGGAAGCCGAGCCACGCAGCGGCAACGACCTCGCCGTTGATGGCCCCATGCTGCAGGGCAACGTTGTAGATGCTCATCCAGAGCACCATGCAAAAGCACATGATAAAGGTGAACAGCAGGCTCTCTCGTTTGTTGATAGGCATGAAGGGCAGATTCCTCTCTGTGTTATGCCGCGACACCACGCAACAAAAAGGGCGGGCAAGATGGAGCTGTTGGGACTTCATCTCGCCCGCCCGTGATACGTGCGTCTGCGACTACTTATGTGGTGGAACCAGCCTAGCACGAAACGCATGCGCTTCGTAAGCGTTGAGTTTATGAAGATGCAGGGCACCGATAATCCCCCGACCCCATAAGTTGCGGTGGAATACGGACTGTTTTGACCCTT
>DBEYTJ010000257.1:0-4642 GCA_048181065.1 Collinsella sp. | reverse complement strand
ACGGAGTTCATGATCTCCTCGCCCACCGTGTAGTGTGGAACGGCCGCGGTCTTGGGTCGCGGCTTAGAACTGTCGCTCGAATCGGACATGCCGGTTACATCCTCCAACGTAAAGAGTTCTCAACACTATATCAAAGCGTCTGGGTGCGTGCGAAATTTGCACCTTACGTGACCCTTTGTTTACCCACTCTTTGCTTGTTGACGCATCAACGGCGAACATCCATAATGCGCTTGTTTTAAATGTTGATGTATTAACATCTTATAGGAGAATACCGCATGGCTCAAAACGCACGTTCCCATCGAAAGCTCAAGATAGCCGGCATCGTTGCGCTGGTGGTTGTCGTTGCGCTGCTCGGATTTGCCGGCAACTTTTTGTTTGACTTTGCCCTGAACCCCCAAGCGCCGTACACCATGAAGATGATGCAGGATAGCAAGAACGACAAAGAAGGTGAGCAGCCGGATGCCGAGGACACCGAGGCGCGGGCGTGGTTTAAAGAGAATCGCGAGAGCAGCAGCCTCACCGCAGATGACGGAACCGAGCTTGCCGCTTGGTATTTTGCTGCTTCGGAGAGCACGCACGACTACGCCGTCTGCCTGCATGGATATACCAACGAGCCCATCGGTATGGCCCGATACGTCAAGCGATTCCACGACCGCGGCATGAACGTGCTCGTGCCTGCCGCCCGCGCCCACGAGCGCTCCGGCGGCGACTATATCGGCATGGGCTGGCCCGAGCGCCTCGACATCGTCGCATGGATCGAGCGAATCGTTCAGGCTGACCCTGAGGCGCGCATCCTGGTCTTTGGCGAGTCGATGGGTGCGGCAACCGCCATGAACGTCGCGGGGGAATCTCTGCCTGCAAACGTGAAATGCATTATCGAGGACTGCGGTTATACGAGTGTTTGGGACGAGTTTTCTCTGCAGCTCAAGGACGTGTTCGGCCTGCCCAGCTTTCCCTTGCTCGATGTAGCAAACTTGGTGTGCAACGTGCGCGCGGGCTACGACTTTCATAAGGCGAGCAGTGTGGAGCAGCTCAAACACGCGACGGTTCCCATGCTGTTTATCCACGGCGACAAGGACACCTTTGTGCCGTACAGCATGCTCGACCAAAACTACGACGCGTGCGCCAGCAAGGTCAAGCAAAAGCTCACCATCCATGGCGCCACCCACGCCAAGAGTGCGCAAGTTGACCCCGAGCTCTACTGGAACACAGTCAACGACTTCCTCGACGAGTATTTTTAGGTAAAAAGCAACGTCTGGGGCTTTATCTGGCCCCCTATTTTCGGAAGTATGCGGCAAAATCTGGAACTGCCGACCAGACCGCAGTTTTACCAACAATTTATCAGGGGTTTTGTTGCCAAAAATCGGTTTGTGATCGGCGGTATTCGATTTTTCACCGCACTTCCGAAAAGCCGCCCGTGGGCACTGTGCTCACGGGCGGCTTTTGCTAACGTTGCGCTACAAAAACGCTTGTTTTGTCCAATAGCTAGGCGCTATTTGACCTCGATGAGCTCGTACTTGCTCGTGCCCAGGCCGATCTTCTCGGCATGCGCGATGCACGCGCGCCAATCGGTGTCGGGATGCGTGATGCAGAAGGGGTCCTTGGCCTGCTCGCCCTCCAGATGCTCGTGGTTATGCTCCATCTTGGCCGCGCTATCGGTGAGCTCGGTGTTGGGCAGCGGCTCGGATGCCATGACGGCATCGGCGCAGGCCTGATCGATAGCGACCGGGTCGAAGCTCGCGAACATGCCGATGTCGTTGACGATAGGCGTGTCGTTTTCGGGATGGCAATCGCAGTTGGGGCTGATGTCCATGGCAAGCGAGATATGGAAGCTCGGGCGGCCGTCGACGACGGCCTTGGTGTACTCGGCGATCTTGCAGTTGAGCACGTCGGCCGCAGCGTCATAGCCGGGCTTGATACAGTCCTGGTTGCATGCCGCAATGCAGCGGCCGCAGCCCACGCAGCGATCGTGGTCGATAGCGGCGACGTGAACCGTGCGGGTGTTACCGTTGGCAAGCTCGCGCTCGCGGATGTCGTCAAACGAGATGGCGTTGTGCGCACAGATCTTTTCGCAGGCATGGCAGCCAATGCAGTGCTCGGTCGCGACGTTCGGCTTGCCGGCGGCATGCTGCTCCATCTTGCCGGCACGGCTGCCGCCTCCCATGCCCAGGTTCTTCATGGCGCCGCCAAAACCGGCCTGCTCATGGCCCTTAAAGTGGGTGAGGCTGATCACGATATCGGCGTCCATGAGCGCCTGACCGATCTTGGCCTCGTGCACGTACTCGCCGCCCTCAACCGGGACAAGTGCCTCGTCGGTACCCTTGAGGCCGTCGGCGATGATGATCTGGCAGCCCGTGGCATACGGGGTAAAGCCGTTCTGGTAGGCGGTGTCGATGTGCTCGAGCGCGTTTTTGCGGCTACCCACATAGAGCGTGTTGCAGTCGGTGAGGAAGGGCTTGCCGCCCAGCTCCTTCACGACATCCGCGACGGCGCGGGCGTAGTTGGGGCGCAAAAAGCTCAGGTTGCCCAACTCGCCAAAGTGAATCTTGATGGCGACGAACTTGTTCTCAAAGTCGATCTGCTCAATACCGGCGCGACGGATGAGGCGCTTGAGCTTGTCGAGCTGGCTCTCGCGAGCATGCGTGCGCAGGTTGGTGAAGTACACCTTAGCGGGTGCTGCGGGTGCAGTTGCGGTCATAGATCTATCCCCTCGGTCTATATGGCGTTACAGACATAAGAGGATGGTACCAGTTAAAGCAGAGTTAAAGTCAAGTACAGCACCTAGTCATTGGGCAGTCATTGGGGACAGACTTAAATGACTGAAATCACTCATTGGGGACGAACTTAAATGAGTGCCTCGCCACCTGGCAGCTAGGGACGTTCCTTTCCTGCCGGCAGTTAGGGACAGTCCTTGCCAACCCGACCGGCAGACCGGCGAATCGGCAAGGACTATCCCCGATGACTAGTCATTTAAGAACGTCCCCAATGACCAATAAGGGGCTACTCCTGCACCTTGAGAGCTTCGGCCAGGCTGACGCGCTTGATAGAGCGCGTGTGTAGCAGCGCCACGATCAGGTAGGTCGCAAAGCCAATGCCGACGCATGCAGCCATGGACCAAGCGGGCACGTAGATCTCGATATTTCCGTTGTAGGCAAGCAGCATCGAGCGGAAGATGGCCGTGAGCGAGCCAATAATGACCGGCAGGCTCAGCGCAAGCGACGCCGCCACGCACGGTGTGATCGACCGGATGTACAGATGCGAGATCTCGCCATCGCGATAGCCAAAGACCTTCATGTAGCTAATCGACCGGGCGCTATGGTCGATCACAGCCTTAGTCAGCAGGTACATAAACAGCAGGAAGATAAACACCGCGAGCCCAACCATCATGCCGATCATTTTGCTCATCATGCCTATAAACTGGTCGCCCACGGCGCGCATGTCGTCGGGCGTGATGTCACCGGCAAAGTAACGAGCATCGAAGTCGAGCTTCTCGTCGCTCACATAGCCGTTAAAGTAGGCGGCGTCGTTGTCGAACAGCTCGTTAAAGTCGTCGATGCTCATATAGATATTCATGTCCGACTTTGAGCCCCAGGCACAATCCTTGCCCGCGTACTCAAGAGAATAATGCTCGCCCTCGTACTTGTCGCTGAGCGTGACCTTCTGGCCCTCGCTCCAGCCAAACTTATCGAGCAGACCGCCGCCAAAGACGACGCGTCCGTCGCCGACGTTGAGGTCTTTCCAATAGCGCGAATCGGGCGAGATGCCGTAGACGGAAATCGTCTCCTGCCCATTTCCGTCGCCGCGGTCGTATTGCAGCTGGTAAACGGCGTATTTCTCGGCCTGCGCGATTGCGCCCGCGCCGTTGTCGGTCGTATTGACCGGGTGGATATCGTCGTTGTCAGTGTCGATTTTCGACGCCTTGTCGATCAGGTCGATAGCCTCGTCGTGGTTGCAGCCGAGGGCATCGGCAAGATCGTCAAGGCGCGCGTAGAGCGCATCCTTCTTGTCCTGGACCTTGGCGAGCGCATCCTGCGCTGCGGTCAGACTCTCGGTAGACGGAGATGCGGTCGCGGCATCGGCTGCTGCCTGCGCGGCATCGGCCGCGTCGTCAAGCTCGTCATCGGCATCCTGGGTGGCAGAAAGCAGCGCGCCGTCAACCGACCGCAAGCGCTCGAGTGCCGACCATTGCTCGCGCTCCTCGGCAGTGCCCTCGAGTTCCAGCGGAGCCTTGAGCGTGTACTGGTGCTCGGCGACCAGGCTCGTCTCGAGGTTGTCCGCGTAGTGCGTCATCGTGGGCAGAATCGCCAGGCCAAAGAGCAGCAGCAGCGAGGCAAACGCAATGCCTACGAAGAGCGTGGCGAAGTTGCCCAGGTTGCGCAGGAAGATACGCAGGCGGAAGCGCGAGACAAAGCCCATGCGCTCCGGCAGCTGCAGGCCGCGCTTGGTGCCCGATTTGCCGCTCGCCTCGTGACGAAGGAACTGCAACGGCGTCTTGCCCATCTTGCGAAGCAGGCCCACCAGCGTGATGAGGATGAGCGCGGCGGCGGGAACCACGGCGCACTTCACAAAGATCTCCCAGCTCCAGTACACCTGGAAGGGCGGCAGGCTGTACGAACCGTAATAGAGGCTGCGCATGGGCTCG
>DBEYTJ010000256.1:0-1881 GCA_048181065.1 Collinsella sp. | reverse complement strand
CCAAATGGCAGGTGCTATCGCTGTGAACAATAAATCGGGCGTGCGTAATGACATGCGATTACAAGACCTCCGCTACGGCGATGGGTTTTTGAGAGTTGCAGGCGCCGCGATGACCGCACCCTGACTTGGACTGGCCCTGCCTCGCACCAATCCACCTGCGGCTATGGCCGCGATCATGCGAGGCCCGAAAATTACACGACCTGTACACGTCCGCCGAACCCGGAACGCAACAGAGCTTCGTGGGCATCCCGATCCGGGTCGTAGCAGCAGTCCTGGACCAAACGCACGTCGTAGTCCGCATCACTAGCCCAGGCGACGCTTGAAAGAACAACGCCGGTGGTGCTTATCCCGGCCATGACAAGCGTGCTTACGCCGCGCGTCCGAAGGTCGGCGTCGAGCGCCGTGCCATAAAAGACGCTGGCTCGCGGACATGCATAGAAAAGGTCGCCCCGTTCGATCGCAAGCCCTTCGACGGGCAGACCGGTGCGAAATCGTCCGCTCGGGAGATACGGTGAGATTTGGCGATTCGTCGCCGGCGGCGCATGTTCATACTCTTCGCCGAGCGAAAAGTTGGGGAACAGCACGGGCCGGCCGCGCAAGGCGTGCTGGCAGCCGTGCAGACCCTGCGTGAGATGAACGCCGACAACCTGCGCAAGGTGCCGGCCGATGCACCCACGGCCTTCATCAAGCCGCGCTGGAAGCCGCTGGTGATCACCCCGGAAGGCCTCGACCGGAAATTCTACGAAATCTGCGCCCTGTCCGAGCTGAAGAACGCCCTGCGCTCCGGCGACATCTGGGTCAAGGGCTCGCGGCAGTTCCGCGACTTCGACGACTACCTGCTGCCGGCCGAGAAGTTCGCCGCACTCAAGCGCGAGCAGGCCCTGCCCCTGGCGATCAACCCGAACAGCGACCAGTACCTGGAAGAGCGTTTGCAGCTGCTGGACGAGCAGTTGGCCACCGTCACCCGCCTGGCCAAGGACAACGAGCTGCCCGATGCCATCCTCACCGAGTCAGGGCTGAAAATCACCCCGCTGGATGCGGCGGTGCCGGATCGGGCGCAGGCGCTGATCGACCAAACCAGCCAGTTACTGCCGCGCATCAAGATCACCGAACTGCTGATGGACGTGGACGACTGGACGGGCTTCAGCCGCCACTTCACCCACTTGAAGGACGGGGCCGAGGCCAAAGACAGGACGTTGCTGCTGTCCGCAATCCTCGGTGATGCGATCAACCTCGGGCTGACCAAGATGGCCGAGTCGAGCCCCGGCCTGACCTACGCCAAGCTGTCCTGGCTGCAAGCCTGGCACATCCGCGACGAAACCTATTCGGCGGCCTTGGCCGAGCTGGTCAACCACCAGTATCGCCACGCCTTTGCCGCCCACTGGGGCGACGGCACGACCTCATCCTCCGATGGCCAGCGCTTCCGCGCGGGTGGCCGGGGCGAGAGCACCGGGCACGTCAACCCGAAGTACGGTAGCGAGCCGGGACGGCTGTTCTATACCCATATCTCCGACCAGTACGCGCCGTTCAGCACCCGCGTGGTGAATGTCGGCGTCCGCGATTCCACCTATGTGCTCGACGGCCTGCTGTACCACGAGTCCGACCTGCGGATCGAGGAGCACTACACCGACACGGCCGGCTTCACCGATCACGTCTTTGCCCTGATGCACCTGCTAGGCTTCCGCTTCGCGCCGCGCATCCGCGACCTCGGCGAAACCAAGCTGTACGTGCCGCAGGGCGTGCAAGCCTACCCGACGTTGCGCCCGCTGATCGGCGGCACCCTGAACATCAAGCACGTGCGTGCCCACTGGGACGACATCCTGCGCCTGGCCAGCTCGATCAAGCAGGGCACCGTCACCGCCTCGCTGATGCTGCGCAAGC
>DBEYTJ010000255.1:0-4589 GCA_048181065.1 Collinsella sp. | reverse complement strand
TTGGCCTCCTCCTCCTTGGAAATAGCAAAGCGACGGCTACGCAGCAGGCGGGCGGCCTTCTGCATCTTGTCCATCAGCTCTTCGTCATCGTAATCAACGGCGGCCTCGACAACCTCGGCCTCCTCCTCGGCGGAAACCTCGGCAGCAGCCTCAACCTCGGCAGCTTCGGTCTCCACGGTCTCGACTGCCTCAACCTCGGCAGCCATTGTCTCGTTTTCGGTCTCGTTCATGATCTCTTCGTTCTCAGACATGAGACTCCTTCTTGGCCCTCTCGGGCATCATCGCCCCATTCGCGGGGCCCGTCGCGCACTCTTTGCGCTTTAAACATTCATGCCTCTCGGCAAAACGTCCATTAGTTTATGGTGTCGCCCGCTAATCTAGCTGCAGAATCTATGTGCACACATTAATGCGACATGTGCGACTCGCGACGAGCGTACACCAGCGACGTCGCGAACCCGACCACGGCAATTACAGCCGCCACACGCACGGCAGCTGCAAATCCAATCGCCTGGGCAACGTCGGTCGCAACGCCAGCGGCGCCGGCAGTCGCCGCAGAACTCGAGAGCAGGCCGATAAACAGCGACGGGCCAAACGATGCGGCAATCATGTTCCACGTGTTGAGTAATGCCGTTCCGTGAGGATGCTCAGCGACAGGCAGCGTCTCCAAGCCGGCCGTTTGCGAGGGGCTCAGCACCAAACCGACTCCGGCATACACCACAACGGTCAGCACCACGACGACGCCGATGTTCATGCTTGCCGCCGTCATCGAGATTGCAGTCTGCCCCACGGCAATCAGGGCAAAGCCGACCGGTAGCAGCGGCCATGCGCCACGGGCGTCCATCACGCGTCCGCCCACAATCGAGGTCACGGCATTGCAGGCAATCGCCGGCAAAATGAGCAAGCCCGCAACAAGTGCGGTCATGCCGTATGCGCCCTCAAAATAGAGCGGCAACAAAACGCTCATCGAGAACGTCGTCATCATCGATACCACCACAAGCAAGCACGCAGGCCAAAAACGAACGCTCGCCATGGGACGCACGTTAAGCACCGGATGCTCGAGCTTGAGCTGGCGGGCCGCAAACAGGCCGAGCAGCACAATGGCGGCGAAGAGCGTCGCGATGCCGGCAATTAGATTGGTCGAGAACTCGCCTACGGAATACACAAATGCCGTAATACCGGCAGCGAGCAAAACCACCGACAGAATATCAAGCGTGGCGTTCGAACGCTCTCCGACATTCTGAACGAGCTTTACGCCCGCCGCAGCGACCACAATGCCGCCCACCAGCGGCACTACGAACACCGCCCTCCAGCCAAACAACGTGCACATTAGACCGCTGATCACGGGCCCAAACGCCGGCCCCAGCGTAATGCAGGCACCGCCCAGGCTCAGATACAAACCGAGCTTCTCGCGCGGGGCGCAAGACAGTACCACGTTCATCATGAGCGGAAACAAGATGCCCGATCCCGCAGCCTGCAGGATACGACTCGGCAGCAAAACGCTAAACGACGGAGCGACCAGGCACAGGACTTCGCCGGCGACCATGCATCCGCTTGCGAAAAACAGCAGCTTGCGCGTCGAGAAACGGCCGGACAGAAAGGCCATGATGGCCGTAAAGATCGACGTCACGATCATGTAGCCCGAAACGAGCCACTGCGCCGTGGTGGCACTCACCGAAAAGGCCGCCATAATGTCGTGCAGCGCCACGTTAATGATGTTCTCGTTAAACGCGGCAACAAAGGCTCCAACATACATTACGACGAGAATCGCCGAGGCTGTCGACGGTGATTGAGTTTGCTTTTGGGATTTGGTCCCCATGAAATTCCTTCCTCTTAGAACGACAATCGCATCGCCCCAGAGGAACGGTCCAGGGCGAAAATGAGCCCTAGACTTACGCCAGACGCCGTACACGACGAATCTAGCAACATGGTCCAACGTCGAAAGATTGTAACGCGGACGTGCAGCTTTCCTTTCGCGCTATTATTAAAAGTCCACGAAAGCATGAGACATGAGGAGCCCGCCATGATTAAGCCCATCATGAAATCCGAGTTCTTTTTGCGCCTGCCTTCCGAAGACGCAGGACCCGACGACGCCGTGATCGGGCAAGACCTCCTGGATACGCTCCACGAGCATGAGCACGAGTGCGTGGGCCTCGCCGCCAACATGATTGGCGTGCGCAAACGCATCATCTGCGTAAAGGACGGCAACAGGGCGCTGCTCATGTACAACCCTCAAATTCTTGAGCAGGTCAACGCCTATCAGACGAGCGAAGGATGTCTCTCGCTGATCGGCGAGCGTCCCTGTACCCGCTATCGCCGCATTAAGGTTGAGTATCTAGACGAGAACTTCGTCCACCGCATCAAAAACTTCTCGGGCTACACCGCCGAGATTATCCAGCACGAAATCGACCACTGCAACGGCGTCGTGATCTAGTTCCGCCGTTCTACCGAACGGCGGACCACTTGACGCTGCGCGAGCCGCATTCACGCCAATCTGACGTTCAATTTCGAGGGCGCGACCAGAAGATCAGCGCCCTCTCATTTCACGTCACCTTGGCGCAAATGCGGCTCGCTCGCTGTCGTATGTCTATCCTGCGACGCCTCGATTCTTGCGGCGGCAGATACCTAATCCCCTACGCTTGGCGGTAATGATCGAAGAAGTCGGCGAGGTCTTCGAGCGACTCTTTGAGCACTTCCATGCGCGGCAGATACACGATGCGGAAGTGGTCGGGCTCAGCCCAGTTGAAGCCGCCGCCGCGCGTGATCAGGATCTTCTTCTCGTGCAGCAGGTCGAGAGCGAACTGCTCGTCATCGGTGATGTTGAACTTCTTAACATCCATCTTGGGGAAGATGTAGAACGCCGCGCGCGGCTTGACCACCGAGATGCCGTCGATCTTGTTGAGCGCCTCATACACAAAGTTGCGCTGCTCGTAGACACGACCGCCGGGACGGATATAGTCGTTGACCGACTGATGGCCACCGAGCGCCGTCTGGACGATTGACTGGGCCGGCACGTTGGAGCACAGGCGCATGTTGGAGAGCATGTTGATGCCCATGATGAAGTCGCTCATGCAGCGCTGGTTGCCCGAAAGCACCATCCAGCCAATGCGATAGCCCGCGATCATGTGCGACTTGGAAAGGCCGCTAAAGGTGACACAGGGCAGATCGGGAGCGAGCGAGGCAATCGAGACGTGCTCATAGCCGTCCATGCACAGGCGGTCGTAGATCTCGTCTGCAAAAATCATGAGCTGGTGCCTGCGCGCAACCTCAACGATGCCCTCGAGCACCTCACGCGGGTAAACGGAGCCCGTGGGGTTGTTGGGGTTGATGATGACGAGGGCCTTGGTCGCGCTCGTGATCTTGGACTCCATATCCTGCAGATCGGGATACCAATCGGCCTGCTCGTCGCACAGGTAGTGCACAGGATGGCCGCCGGCAAGGGTCGCGCACGCCGTCCAGAGCGGGTAGTCGGGGCTGGGGATCAGGATCTCATCGCCGTTGTCGAGCAGCGCGTTCATCGAAAGCTGAATGAGCTCGGACACGCCGTTGCCCGTGTAGATGTGCTCCATCTGAACGTTGGGCAGGCCTTTGATCTGCGAGTATTGCATGATTGCCTTGCGCGCGGAGAACAGGCCACGCGAGTTGGAATAGCCTTCGCAGTCGGGCAGCTGCTGGCGCATGTCCTTGATAACCTCGTCGGGCGTGCGGAAACCGAAGGGCGCGGGGTTGCCGATGTTGAGCTTGAGAATACGCTCGCCCTCGTCCTCCATACGGGCAGCCTCGTCGACGACGGGACCGCGCACGTCATACAGGACGTTATCAAGCTTGGTGGATTTAGAAAAAGTACGCATGGTGGTGCTCCTTGGAATTTGAGCTGAGGGATGGGGTTCGGGCTTGGAATCGTTGCGGGGTGATGATGCCTCGCCTTGATCGGCGTCGCCGGCAAGCAGCCAGGTAACATCGACCTCCAAAATACGGGCGAGCAGCTCAGCCACGTCGCGCCGCGGGATCGTCTTGCCGCTCACATATTGGCTCATCTGACTCTTGCCGAGTTTTTTGCCGAGCATCTCCGATGCGCGGATTACGTCCGACTGGCGAACGTCGCGATCGGACATAGTCTGTCGCAGGCGATCGCTAAACGTCTCTTGGGCCACTAGAACCTCCTTGCTGGCAAAGTTCAATTTATAGAACACGAATTGAACCAGAGTTCAATTTAGGCAGCAGTATAACGCGGCACCTCATTCGAAAGTTCAATTTCATAAGAAAATGTACCGAACCCCGAGGATTGTCCCAAAGTGGACAACAGGTACGCGCCTTTAGAGATATTCGAGGAGACGAGCCGCCGCAAGCGAAACGTCAGCCGTGCGATATATCGCATTGATCTGCCGATGAGGATGTCCCTCGAGTGGGCGCACGGCAACATCGAACTGGCAGCGGCGCAAGATGAGCGCCGGAAGAATGCTCACGCCCAGGCCGTCCTCGACCATAGCCATAATCGCATAGTCATCCCAGGTCGACAGTTTTGAGCGCACTGTCAGCCCCGCGCGGCGAAACAGCGGCGTAATCTCGTCGTCGCCACCCCGTTCCAGCAG
>DBEYTJ010000254.1:0-4609 GCA_048181065.1 Collinsella sp. | reverse complement strand
CGAAGATCCTGCGTTGACGACCAGAACGTTCATGTGTCTCCCTACTAACAGGCGGTGTGGCGCCGCCAGGTTACATACGCTTCAATAATAAACCCAAACGCCCTCGCGCTCGGGTTTATTGCGTTGATATATAAGTTATCGATGCCTGAGCTTCCGTTTCATTGCACGGAAGAGGCGCCCTCAGATGAGGCTCTCGCCCAGGTTCTTGCCGCCGAGAACGTGCATGTGGAAGTGCATGACGGTCTGGCCGGCGTTGACGCCCTTGTTGGAGATGACGCGGAAACCGTCCTCCAAGCCCTTGGCCTTAGCGACCTCCTGGATGGCGTGAGCCATGGCGCCCATGGTCTCGGCAGGCACGTTGTCGGCGATGTCGCTGTAGTGCTTCTTGGGGATCACGAGCGTGTGGACCGGCGCCTGGGGGTTGAGGTCGTCGAAGGCGATGACTTGGTCGTCCTCATAGACAACGGTCGAGGGGATCTCGTGGTTGGCAATTTTGCAAAAGATGCAATCACACATGGTTGGTTCCTTTCTTACAGACCAAGGTAATTATATTTGGCCGGGATGGTTAGAACGAGAGGTTGTCGTCCGTGTTGGCGGCTTCGCCGTCGGCAAGCACGTCGTTGCCGTCGACGTCCTTAAGGAGCACCGAGACCTTCTGCTCGGCATCGGACAGGCGGGTGCGCAGGCTCTTGAGGAGCTCGACGCCGCGGGTGTAGCTCTCGAGCGACTCCTCGAGTTCCATATCGCCCGACTCCAAGCTGCGGATGATGAGCTCCAGCTCCTGCGAGGCCTGCTTGTACGTAAGCTGCTCGACCGGGGTCCTCTCTGCCATATCTGTTTCCTTTCCTAAAGGTTTATCGCTATGAAACGCGGTCTACTCGACCGTATCGACCGTTGCCGCCACGTTGCCGTCTGCCATGCGCACGCGGATGGCGTCGCCCGGCGTAAAGGTCTTGGCGCTCGTGGCCACACCGTCATCGCTGTACGCGATGGAGTAACCGCGGGCAAGTACCTTGAGCGGCGACAGGGCATCGAGCGAAGCCGCTGCACGGCCCAAGTCGGACGCAGACTTGTTGAGCATTGTGCGCCCCTGATGCTCCAGACGGGAACTCGCAAGCGTGAGCGCATGGCGTTTACCATCGAGCCCTGAAGTGCTTGCGATCAAGCGCTCGGGCAGACGCTCGAAGTTGGAGCGGAAGGCCCCAACCGAACGCGTTATGGCGCCCGACAGTCGATCGGCAGTCAGCGCAAGCTCAGACTCGCGACGCTCGACCATAAACGTTGGATCGTTGAGGCACGGGCGGCATGCGGCGGCATCGAGGGCATCGCCCAAGCGAGCCGTATAGGCATCCCAGGCACGGCGACCGCGCTGATCGAGCATTTCCAAATCGACCTGATCCGACCCGATCATCGAAGCCATCGCGGCGCCCAGACGCTGATGGCGCGTCTCGAGTACGTCGGCCAACTCCGTCATAGCCGGCGCCACCGATTCGGCCGCCGCCGTGGGCGTGGAGGCGCGACGGTCGCTCACCATGTCGCAGATCGAGGTATCGGGCTCATGGCCAATGCCCGTCACCACGGGCACGGGGCAGGCTGCCACCGCACGGGCAAGCTCCTCGTTGTTAAAGGTCATGAGGTCCTCGAAGGAACCGCCGCCACGCACGAGCAAAATACAGTCAGGCGCCGGCGTAATGGAAGCGGCGCGGCGCAAGCCCTCAATGAGCTCTGTCGGCGCACCCTCGCCTTGAACCTTGGCGCCCACGCAGACGAGCTCGACGAGTGGGTTGCGACGGCGCAGCGTACGCTTGACGTCGTCGATTACGGCGCCCGAAAGCGAGGTGACGACCGCCACGCGCGAGCAAAACACCGGAATGTGACGCTTGCGCGCCTCGTCCATCAGGCCCTCGCGACGCAGCTTTTCGGCCAACTGAGCCACCTGCTGACGCAGCAGTCCCTCCCCCGCCAACGAGAACGAGCGGGCGACGAAGCTCATGCGACCCGTAGGCTTGTAGAGATTGAAGCTGCCCTTAAAGCTCACCTGCATGCCGTCGCGCAGATCGAAGGTGCGCTTAAGGTAGGCGCCCTTCCAGATGATGCAGTCGACGGCCGCCGAGTCGTCCTTGATTTGGAAGTAGCAGTGGCCGCTTCGGGCATTGGGGCCACGGAAGCCCGTGACCTCGCCCAGGACGCTCAGCTGCGGAATGGCATCGAGCGCACCGGCAGCGATCTCTACCGCCTGGCTCACGCTGAGCTCTTTGCGCTCCTGCTCATCCGAACCGTCGAACTCGGCGGAAACGGCATTGCCGGTTAGATTCCAGCCTGCCACGCAGCCTCCTTTCGTCATCGTGCACAAGGGCTCCGGCCCTGCGCAAATTCAAGTCCAACACATAGTACAGCGCCGCGGGGACACAAATCTCCGCGGCGCCTGTCAAGCCAATTTGTTATCGGTTGGAATTTCTGTTGTAGCGAGCCATAAGGTAGAGCAGTTGAATGATCGAAGTGAGCGCTGCGGCCACATAGGTAAGCGCGGCTGCCGTCAGCACCTTCTTGGCGCCGTTGACCTGCTTGGAACTCATGCCCGACTGCTCGATATACGCCACGGCGCGGCGACTGGCATCGATCTCGACCGGCAGCGTAACCAACTGGAACAACACGCTAAACGAGAAGAAGACCAGCGCGAGGGTCGTGAGCCCCGCGATGTTCATGAACAGGCCCATGAGCAGCACGATCGTCCAGGTGTTTTGGGTAAAGTTGACGACGGGGACCAAAGCGGTGCGGACCTTCATCATGGCATAACCACTTTGACGCTGGGCGGCATGGCCCGCCTCGTGGCAGGCGACGGCAACGCTTGCAACCGACCCGCCCGAACGGTTGGCATCCGACAGATACAGGTTGTTGTCCTGCGGGTTGTAATGATCGGTGAGCTCGCCGGCGACGCCCTTGATACCCACGGCGTTGCAACCGTTGGCGTCGAGCATGCGACGAGCGACCGTGGCACCCGTGTCGCCGTCCGAGCGAACCTTGGACCAGGTCTTGTATGTCGAGTTGATATAGCTCTGCGCAGCAAGGCCAAGCACCGTGCAGACAAGAACAACCAGCAGGTACAGCGGGTCAATGCCAAAGCCGTATCCATAGTAATAAGGCATGCGAATTCCTCCGAATCGAGTTACACGTTGGAGGCATTCTACCCATTCGACTGACCAGCAAATCAACATCAATGTTTTGGCAATGTCAGCGAAAACGGCCGAGAGCGAGCAAGGTGACGTGAAAGAGAAGCGACGCGTACTTTGGTACGCGAGCGACGATTGAACGTCAGATTGCCGCTCTCGGCCGTTTGCAGCGTCGAGCTGTTACGCGGTTTGGTAAAACCGCGTAACTATATACCTATAACAACTCAATCTTTCCGTCCTTCACGGTGAGCCCCATGTTGCCCGAGAGCAGATCGTCCAGGCGCGAGCCCACGAGCTCAAAGCGCCAGCCTTCGCGCAAGGGGCTCTGCTCGGGATGCTCAATATAGTCGGCCAGGTCATCGCGCGAGGCAATGACCGAGGTCGCCACGCCCGAGCGCTCGGCAACCAGGCGAATGAGAGCATACATCAGGTCCGTCACGCTCTCCAACTCCGGCGAAATCTGACGGTGCCCGCGCACCATGAGCGGCAGGCGATCGTGCGGACAGCTCGCGCCGCGCTTGATGGCCATGAGCGCGCCATCCACATCGCGCTCCCCCAGCTGGTCGGTGCCGCGGATGCTGCGGAACTCCTCAACACGCACAGGGTTGCGCTTGACGAGCGCCAGCAGCGTATCGTCGGACATGACCCACTTGCGCGGGATGTTGCGGCGCTCGGCGCGGTCCTCGCGCCAAGCGGCAAGCTCGCGCGCAATGCCCAGCTGATGGCGGCTGCAGGAGTTGATGCGCTTGACCTTGCGGAATGCCTCGTGACGATCGGCGCGATAGTGCGACTCGTCGGCCAGCGGACGCAACTCGTCGAGTACCCAGTCCACCCGGCCCAGCTCGCGCAAGCGACTCATCATCTCGGTATAGGCGACGATCAGGTACTTGACGTCATCGATCGCGTACTCGATCTGCTTATCGGTCAGCGGGCGGCGCGACCAATCGGTCAGCGACTCGGTCTTGGGCAATGAGACGCCGCAAAACGTCTGCACGAGCGCACCGTAGGAAATCTGCTGGCGCTCGCCCAAAAAGGCGGCGGCCACCTGCGTGTCAAAAATGGGACGCGGCAGCACGCCCACGGTATGGAGCATAACCTCCATATCCTGCGAGCAAGCGTGAAACACCTTGGTCACGCTCTCATCGCCCATAAGCTCGGCCAGCGGCGATAGGTCGTCGATCACCAGAGGATCGACCGCGACGCTCTCGGCAGGGGTGGCAATCTGGACCAAGCACAGGCGCGGGTGGAACGTGCGCTCGCGCAAAAACTCGGTATCGACGGCAATCGCGTCGAACTCGCGGGCGCGCTGGCAAAAGTCGAGTAGAGCCTGATGTGTGGAAATGTACATATCAACCCATCGAATAAGGTTAGGCCCGAAAAACACGGGTAGGATATCGGCATTGCCTTACAACTATACTCGGTTAGTCACAGAACGGGAA
>DBEYTJ010000253.1:0-3322 GCA_048181065.1 Collinsella sp. | reverse complement strand
GTGGCGATACCGACGCCGGCGGTGACGAGGCTGGCGATGCCCAAAACAAAGTAGATGAGAGCAAGGATTTTGAGAGTCTTGCGAGTGAAGCTCATGGCTGGTCCTTTCGATACGAGTACGCCAACTTGGCGCACCCAATGTACTGCACATATGGTGAAGCACATTGTAGTTCAACGCAGCGATGCATGCGCCTGAAAGCGCTTTGAGCCCGCGCGGCCCAACCCAACCTTTCAAAAGGGAAAGCTGGACGTAAGCCAAATCGATGGCAGCTCATGTGCGGCGCTGCGATGATGAGGCCGTAACAAGGAGCTGGTCTCAAGGAGGAGCCATGATGTACGGAGCAGGGCAAGTGCGTGAGCCGCGGTCGTTGGGAAGGCGCATGGGCGATTCTGTGATCGCTGCCGTGTGCACGGGATTGATGGCGGTGCTTTGCATTGCGATGCTGTGGGCCATGTCGCATGTGGGACAATAGCGGACGGTTGGGTGCTGGCATAAACGGCGCCCCGCGTATTCGTTTTGCTTGTTAAGGAGTGTCCATGGGCGTCGTCGATCCCTTTTCTGTTGCTCGGGCCGCGGGGCTTGAGCTGACCGGGACGTCCGAGGGCCTCACACTCACCGACGGCACGATGGAGCTGCGTGCCGATTATACTCGCATGCTTCCACGTCTCAAACAGGGTCGTCTGCAGCAAGAGCTGCTGGTAAAGGCTGCGCGCACAAAAGGCATCGAGAGCCCATGGGCGATTGATGCCACGGCAGGCTTTGGCGAGGATTCGCTGCTGTTGGCGGCCGCGGGCTTTACCGTCGATCTGTATGAGCAGGATTGCGTGATCGCGGCGCTCCTCAAGGATGCCTTGGATCGCGCGGCGGATGATCCGGTGCTTGCGGCTGCCGTGGCTCGCATGCGCCTTCATGCGGGCGAGGACAGCATTGCCGGCCTTCGCCATACAGCTGGGCTGATCGAGCAGGACGAGCTCGCGGCTCCCGACGTGGTGTATCTGGACCCCATGTTTCCCGGGCGCACCAAGAGCGCGGCGGTTAAAAAGAAGTTCCAACTCTTGCATCATCTGGAACAGCCGTGCGCCGATGAGGAGACGCTGGTCGAAGCTGCGCTTGCCGTGCACCCGCGCAAGGTCGTTATCAAACGACCGGTGAAGGGGCCACTGCTTGCCGGCGTTAAGCCGAGCTATCAGCTTGCGGGCAAGGCCGTCCGCTACGATGTTTTGGTGCCGCCGCGCCCGTAGCTTGCGTGCGATGGCTGGCGCTCCGTCAGTGTTGTGCCGATGCGGGGTCTATTTCCAAGGGTGCGACGTCAGGTGCCAGCCGCCGCAGTATTCGCATTTGTAGCAGGCCAGCCCGCGACGTCCGCGGTTTTCGCAGTCGGCCATAACGGCCTCGGCCTCGGCGCGCGTGTCGTAACGGTTTTTGCGCTCGCACGACTTGTAGCGCCAGGCTTCATCTCGCTCGGCATCCAGGGCGTCGCGGCGCTCATCCTCGCGCGCAAACAGGTCGCTCATATCGCCGCCGGTGGCAGCGCCCAAAAACTCGCTTTTGGCCTTTGACCAGGCGGCTCGCTTTTTGCTCCCCATCTGCTTCGCACCCTTCTCAAAACGCTGGTATCATTGCTCAACCAAAGTGATACCAATAAACGTGAGGTCGCCGCGTGATGATCAGAAAAACCCTCGATACCGACATTCCCGCCGTCATGGCTATCTATGACGCGGCCCGCGCCTTTATGCGCGCGCATGGCAACGCCACGCAGTGGCCCGAGGGCACGCCTTCTGCCGAGCAGCTGGCTGCCGATATCGCCGCCGGTGGCAGCTATGTGTGCGAAGTCGACGGCCGCGTGGTGGCGACGTTTGCCTTTTTACCGGGCCCGGATGAGTGCTATGACGTAATTGAGGGCGGTCAATGGCGCAGCGACACTCCGTACGCTGTGCTGCATCGTGTGGCATCCGACGGCACCGTGCACGGTATCGCGGCCGCGATGTTTGCCTTTGCCAAGGAGCGTGCCGATCACCTGCGCATCGACACACATCAGGACAACCTGCCCATGCAGGGAGCCATCGCCAAGGCCGGGTTTAAGCGCGCCGGTATCGTATATGTGTCGGACGGTACGCCGCGCGTCGCGTTTGATTGGCTGCGCGAGGCATAAAGGCCGAGTCGCATACCAGCGTTTCACCGAAATGAAAATGGCCCCGAGTGGGGCCATTTTTGGTAAAACGCGTTGTTGTGGGGCTCGCGTTGTTACTGCCCCAGATGAACCAGGGCAGACAAAAAGGGGAGGTGCCGGCTTTCGCAAGGCGCGAACCTACGAAAATCGCCGCGCGGCAACGCGGGGCGATGAGCTCGGTCGGGGGATAGGGCCCGCTTCGCCCGCCGGCCCGTAAATTGTATCATCCAGTGTGGAACGAGGGTGCCCGTTGCCGCGTGCGATGGGCTTGCAATAAGAGGAGAGCCATGTCGAAGCAAGCGGTCGTTGGAATCTTGGCGCATGTCGATGCCGGCAAGACCACGCTGGCCGAGGCCATGCTGTTTAACGCGGGCCGCATTCGCAAGCGCGGCCGCGTTGACGATGGCGACTCGCATCTGGACACTAACGCGATCGAGCGTGAGCGCGGCATTACGATCTTCTCGTCGCAGGCCGTGCTCGACCACGGCGATACCCGCGTCATGCTTGTGGATGCGCCCGGCCACGTCGATTTTTCGGCCGAGGCGGAGCGCACGCTGCGCGCGCTCGACTATGCGATTTTGGTTGTGGGTGCCAACGATGGCGTGCAGGGGCACACCGAAACCCTGTGGCGCCTGCTTGCGCGCTATGACATTCCGACGTTCATCTATATCAACAAAATCGATTTGGAGAATCCCGGCCGCGATGTTTTGCTGGCACAGCTTGGGCAGCGTCTTTCCGAGGGCTGCCTGGATGCCAACGAACTGCTGGCGGGCGGCACCGTTCAGGAGGATGCTGCTGCGTTAGACGAGGCGGCGCTCGAGGAGTTTCTCGACGCAGGGGAGCTTTCGACTGCCACGCTTTCGCGGCTGGTCGCAGAGCGAAAGTTGTTTCCCTGCTTTGCGGGCTCGGCGCTCAAGGACCAGGGTGTGGCAGAGCTACTCGACGGCATATGCGCTTTGATGCGCGAGCGAACATGGCCCCAGGAGTTCGCCGCGCGAGTCTACCGCGTGGGTCGTGGAGACCGTGGCGAGCGTCTTGCCTGGGTCAAGGTGACGGGCGGTGTACTGCGTGCAAAGCAAGTTGTCGAGGGATGCTCTGGCGCCTCCACTTGGGAGCAAAAGATCGACCAGGTGCGCATCTATAACGGCGAGA
>DBEYTJ010000252.1:0-2707 GCA_048181065.1 Collinsella sp. | reverse complement strand
CGCATGCGCCACTTGGCACGTGCGGCACGTTAGAATAGATAAGACTATGCTCGTTTTGGCAGATAGGAGCGCAAGGATGGCGATCACGCCCGCAGAAATCGCGGAAACCCGCGGCATGGTTGAGGAGCAGAACCTCGACATCAGGACCATCACCATGGGTGTTTCGCTCATGGGTTGCGGCGACGAGAACCTCGACCGCATGTGCACGAAGATCTACGACCACGTGACGCACACGGCTGAGCACTTGGTCGAGACCGCCGAGAACCTCGAGCGCGAGTACGGCATCCCCATCGTCAACAAGCGCGTCTCCGTCACCCCGGTGGCGCAGATCGCCGCTTGCTGCAAGGATGAGGACCTCACCCCCATCGCGCATGCCCTCGACCGTGCGGCCGAGACCCTCGGCATCGACTACCTGGGCGGCTTCTCCGCGCTCGTCCAGAAGGGCATCGGCGACGCCGACCGCCGCGTCATCCAGTCCATCCCGCAGGCGCTCGCCACCACGAGTCGCGTCTGCTCCAGCGTCAACGTCGCCAGCCTGCGCGCCGGCATCAACATGGACGCCGTGCTCATGGCTGCGCAGACCATCATCGACGCCGCTAAGCTCACGGCCGACCAGGACTCCGTCGGCGCTTCCAAGTTTGTCTGCTTTGCCAACATGGTCGAGGACTCCCCGTTCATGGCGGGCGCTGTCCACGGCGGTGGCGAGGCCGACGCCGTCATCAACGTAGGCGTCTCGGGCCCCGGCGTTATGGCCGCAGCCCTGGAGACGCTGCCCGATTCCGCATCGATGATGGAGGTCGCCGAGAAGATTAAGCAGACCGCCTTTAAGATCACCCGCGCCGGTGAGCTCATGAGCCGCGAGGCTGCCCATCGCCTGGGTGTCGAGAAGGGCATTGTCGACCTGTCGCTGGCCCCCACGCCTGCCATCGGCGACTCCGTTGCCCGCATCCTCGAGATCATCGGTGTTGGCACCTGCGGTGGCCCCGGCACGACCTGCGCACTCGCCATGCTCAACGATGCCGTCAAGAAGGGCGGCGTCATGGCCAGCTCCAGCGTGGGCGGTCTCTCCGGCGCCTTTATCCCCGTGTCCGAGGACGCCGGCATGATCGCCGCCGTCGAGGCTGGCGCGCTTTCGCTCGAGAAGCTCGAGGCCATGACCTGCGTGTGCTCCGTTGGCCTGGACATGATCGCCATCCCCGGTGACACCCCGGTCGAGACCATCGCCGGCATCATCGCCGACGAGATGGCTATCGGCGTCATCAACAACAAAACCACGGCCGTCCGCGTGATTCCCGCCATTGGCAAGGGCGTGGGCGACTGCGTCGAGTACGGCGGCCTGTTTGGCCGTGCGCCCATCATGCCGGTGAACCCCAACGCCGGCACCGTGCTTGCCCACCGTGGTGGACGCTTCCCGGCACCGCTGAACTCGCTGAAGAACTAGCTGAGGGGTTCGGGCGAGGAGCCCCGCCGCCGGGCGGCAGACATATAAGGTCGCCTGCTCGGACAGTCCTGACTCGCACGGAGAGCACATTAAGTGCTCTCCGGCTCGTGCGGAACTCGCGATCGACCTTATATGTCTGCCGCCCGGCGGCGGGGCTCCCGCATAACGGGACCTCGGTTGAGTTCTATCCCGGTTGCAGTTGCTTCGCTCCTGCACCACTTGGCTGGTGCGGCGGTTTGGCGTTGGATCGGTTCTTTCTGATATATGCTTGTTGCGGCTCTTCTTTTGGGAGGAGTCGCTTTTTTGTTGCTAGGAGGTTGGCCCGTGGTTGATGGGGAGAATCGTTCTGAGCTGCTTTCCACAGATTGGAACCAGGAGTGGATGCGTCTGCAAGCTGATCGGCGGCGAGCTGATGACTCTTTTGAGTGGGATAAGCGGGCTCGGCATTTTCGGCCGCTTGAGACTGCTTCGTATGCTCGGGATTTTATGAAGCTGTTAGCGCTTGAGCCTGGTGAGTCGGTGCTTGATATGGGGTGTGGGGCTGGGTCGATTGCTATTCCGCTTGCTCAGGCTGGGCATCCTGTGATTGCTGCTGACTTTTCCCCTGCCATGTTGGGCACGCTTGATGCTGGCATTGAGTACTATGGGCTCGAGGATCGCATTGCACCGCTTGAGCTTGCTTGGGATGATGACTGGGATTTGGTTGGACCGGTCGCGAAAGCGGTAGATGTTGCCTTTGCCAGTCGCTCTGTCACCACGACCAACCTAAAAGGCGCGCTTGCCAAGCTTGATCGAACGGCTCGTCGGCGTTGTGCTGTCACGATGGTCGCCAACTCCAGCCCGCGCTATGACCTGCACCTGATGAACGCCATCGGTGCCTCGGTTACCTGCAGTAATGGCTTTGTGTATGCCTTTAACATCCTCATTCAGATGGGTGCCCTGCCGCAGGTTACGTACTTTGAATCGCCTCGTCGCGATACCTTCGATAGCCTTGAGGCAGGCGTGGCGGACTTCTCCCGCATGCTCGAGCACGGTAACGAGGATAAGATTGACCGACTACGCGACTACGTCGCTCAGCATATGATTGAGAATCCCCATGCCGGCGAGCCAGGGTCCAAGGGCGTGCCGCAGGGGCGTTACATGCTCGACCACGTCCGCAAGGTCCGTTGGGCGTTTATTGCATGGGAGCCGGTCTCTTCGGGCCGTCCATAGACCGCTTTCGGCCGCCGTACACGTCCGCCTGTAACCCGCGCTGTTCTCCCGCTC
>DBEYTJ010000251.1:0-6617 GCA_048181065.1 Collinsella sp. | reverse complement strand
GCTCACGTGCGTGGCCTCGTGCGTCTTGGTGCGCAGCAGGTCCACCTCCACCTGCAGCGGCGTGTTGGAGAGCTTGCGCATGATCTGCGTCTCGGTGGCAATCTTGGTGGGCATGAGGTTGAGGATGAGCACGCGCAGCGGACGGATGTCCTGGTGCAGCGCGCGGTACTCGGTCATGACAAAGATGTTCTCGCTCTCGAGCTGCGCGGCGGCAGGGAGGGCGTCGGGGATGCGAATGGGCATGGATGCTCCTTACGAGTCAGTTGCAGCTATGGTACAACGACCGGCCCCATCCGCGCGAGTGTATCGCCCAGCGATGCCGTCAGCGGCCCAAATCACTCCAAAAGTAGAGATAAAGGCATGTCCCAAAATCTACGGCACTTTAGCCTAGCAAAGTAGCAGCAGAACGCTACAATGGTTCGACGCGAAAAACTCGGCCGAAAGGATACGTATATGTACCAGACGCGTAAGATCGGTGTGGTCGGCCAGGGCCACGTAGGAGCACATGTCGCCAACAGCCTGCTCATGCAGGGCATTGCCGATGAGCTGTACCTGTGCGATATCAACGAGGCCAAGGTGACGTCCGAGGTCCAGGACCTGCGCGACTCCCTTTCGTTTGTCCCGTACAACACCAAGATCGTCAACTGCTACGATCACTACGAGGAGTTGGCCTGCTGCGACGTCATCGTCAACGCCGCCGGCAAGGTCGCACTGGCCGCCGGCAACCGCGACGGCGAGCTGTTCTTTACCACCGACGCCACCCGCACCTTTGCCAAGCGCATCGTCGACGCCGGCTTCGACGGCATCTTTGTGAGCATCTCCAACCCCTGCGACGTCGTGTGCACCGAGCTGTGGCACCTGACCGGCTACGATCCCAAGAAGATCATCGGCTCGGGCTGCGGCCTGGACTCCGCCCGCCTGCGCACCGAGATCTCCAAGAAGGTCGGCGTGAGCCCCAAGTCCATCGACGCCTACATGATCGGCGAGCACGGCTTTAGCCAGCTTGCCGCCTTTAAGGCCGCGACCATCGCCGGCAAGAGACTCAACGAGCTTCAGGCCGAAAACCCCGACAAGTACGCCTTCGACCACATGGAGGTCGAGGAGCTTGCACGCAAGGGCGGCTATGTGACCTACCAGGGCAAGCAGTGCACCGAGTACGCCGTCGCCAACTCCGCCGCACGCGTCTGCGCTGCTGTTCTGCACAACGAGCACGCCGTGCTTTCGGCCTCTACGCTTATGACCGGCCAGTATGGCGAGGAGGGTATCTTTACCTCCCTGCCGTGCGTGATCGGCGCCGAGGGCGTCGAGGAGGTTTACACGCTCGACCTGTCCGAGTACGAGCTCGAGGGCTTCCACAAGAGCTGCCAGCACATCCGCGACAACATCGCCCAGCTCGACTGGTGGGACGCCGAGGCCTACGACGCAAAGTAGGCCGCTGGCTGCCGCAATCTCGCGAATCTAAGCGCGATACCAAGCTGGCCGCGCCGGAAATCCCCGGCGCGGCCCGCTTTTTTGACTTACGCAGTGCCCTTGCGAATCGAAGTTGAATACTTTTCCGCGATGTGAACGAGCAAAATCGGACTCCCGAAGCATCGACATTTTTCAGACGCTGTTTCCTGCGGTTTCGTCGAGGTTTTCCTGCGGTTTTGGCGTCAAAAAGTGTGGATGCTTCGGGGGTCCAAAATAGGTCGTTCACTTCGCGGAAAAGTATTCAACTTCGTTTTCGCGCAGACACGAATCCAGCCGCCACAACGCAAAACGGGGCCCGCGCGCAGCGCAGACCCCGTCAAAAAAGATAATTCCCGGTACCTAGTACTGCTCGATGCCCATGTAGCGACGAACCTCGGGACTGTGGTCGAACACCTTGCCGCGAGCGGCACGCAGCTCGCAGCTCATGTTGTAGAAGAAGATCGGTTCCAGGTACGAACGCACGCTGGCAGGCACGTCGCCCACGCCGTACTCGAGCGCGTCGAGCACCATGACCGTATCGGTATGCGTGTTGAGGAACGCAAGCGCGCGCTCCTCCATGGGGCGGCACTCGCCCGATCCGAGCTGCACAAAGTAGAACACGCCGGGCTCGGTGGCCTCAAACGGGCCGTGGAAATACTCGCCGGAGTGGATATAGCAGCAGTGCTGCCACTGCATCTCCATGAGCGAGCAGATCGCCATGGCGTAGGTCTGGCTAAAGTTGGGGCCGGAACCCAGGATATAGAAGAACTTGTGCTGCTGGCAGAGCTCGGCAAAGCGATCGCCCAGCTCGGCGTTGACCTTCTCACGGGCAGCGGGCAGCAGCGCATCCATCTGCTTAATGCCAGCGTACATGTCAGCGAGCGCCTCGTAGCCCTCCTGCTGGTCGAGCAGCTCGGCAGCCATCAGAGCGCCGATACCCTGCGGGACCTCGGACTGCGACACGCCCTCGCCCCAGGGGTAGACCCAGGTGGTCCACTTGCCGTTGTCGATCTTGGAGCCCTCGCAGTCGGTCATGGCGACGACCTCGGCGCCGGCTGCCAGCGCCATCTCGCAGCCGTCAACGACCTCCTGCGTGTTGCCGCTGTGGCTGCAGGCGATGACGAGCGACTTCGGCCCTAGGCTCTTGGGGACCATCAGGCAAAACTCGCGTGCCGTGTAGACCGTCGAGGTAAACGTGGTGGCCTCGCGCTTGAGCAGCTCGTTGGCCGGCATCAGGTCGATCATCGAACCGCCGCAGGCGATCCAAAAGACGTTCTCAATCTTGCCCTTGCGCTCGATAATTTCCTGAATCAGATCGTGTGCGTTCATGGTGATGCCCCTCCTTGTGTAGTGGTTTAGAACGACGACAGCTCGTACCTGCGGTCGTTCTATGTTGTCCTATTTATAGCACGCACGACGACGCCCGTGAAGTCATTTCACCAAACTTGTTCTATGTTGTTCTATCTATGGACGTTAGATGTCGAACACGTAGCGCGAGCCCACAATCTTTTGGCGTCCGAGCAGCAAGGGCCGCCCGTCCCCATCGGTAAAGTACGCCTCCATATAGAAGAGCGGCTCGCCGACCGGCACCTCCAGCAGCGGGGCCACCTGAGCATCGGCAAGCGCAATCTCCACCGTACAGGGGTCGGACTTGAGCGGCGCGCGGCCCGAATGCTCGGCAACGAGCGCAAAGATGGAATTGTCCGTGAGGTCCTTGTCGGCAAGCGTCTGCAGATAGGGATGGTCGGCCAGCACAAAGGCGTTGTTCTCGAGCATGACGGGCACGCCGTCTGCCGTGCGCACGCGCTCGACAACGATGAGCTCGCAGCCGGGTTCCACCCCAAAAAACGCCGCGTCCTCGCGCGTCGCCGCAACCACCGTACGCGACACCAGGCGTGCTCCGGCCACCATGTCGTTGGCAGTACAACCCTCGGTAAAGCTCTGAACGTCACCCTTCTGGACAATCTTGCGTTTGAGCTTGGGCGCACACACAAACGTGCCCCTCCCCTGCTGGCGGCTGAGATACCCCGCGCGCGACAGTTCCTCGACGGCGCGGCGCACGGTGACGCGCCCCACGCCATAAGACTTCGCGAGCTCCATCTCGGAAGGAATGCGCGAGCCGAATGCGTACACGCCACGCGCGATCTCGCCCTTTAGATCGTCCATAACCTGCTGGTACAGCGGCACGGCGGACACCTCAGTGCGCTCGGTTTTATCGTCGGATGTCATCGTTATGCTCCATTCCGTGCATGCTCGGACTCAAACTCTTCAATCGCCGCCATAAACTGCTCGCCAAAGGCATCGGCCTTTTTCTCGCCGATGCCGTTGACCTGGATAAGCTCGTCGCGCGTCTGCGGGCGTAGGCGGCACAGGCCGCGCAGAGCCTTGTCGGAGAAGACCATGTACGGCGCCATCTCCAGCTCGGTCGAAATCTCCTTGCGCAGGGCACGCAGGCGCTCGAACAGCTCGGCATCGTCACCCACGCGCGGGCGCTGATCCAGCTCGGCCTCCTCGCGCAGCAGATCCACCGCACGGTGGGCGCGAGCCGAGGTCTTGCGCTTGGACGCGCGACGCTTAACGGTAAAGGCGAACGCTTCGTCCTCGACCTCGCCGGCGCGCGGGCCCAGCCCCACGACCGGGTACTGCCCCTGCGAGGTGGCCAGGTAACCGCGGCCGCACAGCTGGCCGATGATGTCCTTGATGCGCCCGACCGATTCGCTCGACAGCTCACCGTAGCCGCGGTCCTCGTCCAGATGCATCTGGCGAATGCGCTCGGTGTTGCCGCCGTGGAGCACGTCGGCGATCAGCGACTTGCCAAAGCGCATGGGTCGCGCGGCCACGTAGCGCACAGCGGCGCGGGCCATATCGGTGACGTCCTCGACCTCGAACTGCGTGAGGCAGTTGCTGCAGTTGCCGCAGCCGTCGGCCTCGTCCATGGCGGTGCCGCCCGCACCAGCCGCGGCAGTATGCTCGGCCGCGGCCTCGTCGCCAAAGTAGCGCAGCATGTATTCGCGCAGGCAACCGGTGGTATTGCAGTAGCCCTCCATCTGGCTGAGCAGACGATATCGATTCTGGAGCGCCCACGCGCGCTGCTCGTCGTCAAGCGCCTCATCGGCAGCATCGCCGCGGTCGATCAGAAAGCGGCGCATGCGAAAATCGTTGCCGTTCCACAGCAAGTGGCAGCTTGCCGGGTCGCCATCACGGCCGGCGCGGCCCGCCTCTTGGTAGTATGCCTCGATGCTCTCGGGCACGTTGTTGTGGATCACGTAGCGCACGTTGGGCTTGTCGATGCCCATGCCAAAGGCGTTGGTGGCGACCATCACCTGAATGTCGTCGTCGATAAAGGCACGCTGGCTCTGGCGGCGGGCGTCGTTGCCCATGCCGGCATGGTAGCGACCCACGCGAATGCCGCTGGGGCCCAGTGCCTCGGCAAGCTCGCCTGCCAGCGCGTCGACCGTCTTGCGGGTCGAGCAATACACGATGCCGCTCTCGCCCGAATGCGCAATCACATAGTCGCGCACCCAGGCGGTCTTGGCCTTGTCGCCCATCTCCTCGCAACCAAAGTAGAGGTTCTTGCGATCGAAGCCCGTCACCACCTTCGCGGGGTTTTGCAGGCCGAGCATTTGCTGAATGTCCGCGCGCACACGCTCGGTCGCCGTAGCGGTAAAGGCTGCCACGATAGGGCGCTGCGGCAGGGAATCGATGAACTCGCGAATCTGCAGGTAGGCGGGGCGGAAATCCTGGCCCCATTGGCTCACGCAGTGGGCCTCGTCAATGGCCACGAGCGGCACGCCGATGCCGCCTTTGGCCGCAGCTTCCTGCGCAAAGGCCAAAAAACGCGGCTCAAGCAAGCGCTCGGGCGCCACGTACATAAGCTGATAGCGGCCCTCGCGCGCCCGCTTGAGCACGGTGTTTTGCTGGGCCGGGGTAAGGCTGGAGTTGAGATAGCTGGGTCGCGCACCCGCCGCGAGCAACGCACGGGTCTGGTCCTCCATAAGCGACAGCAGCGGACTCACCACAAAGGTGATGCCGGGCAGCATGAGCGCGGGCACCTGGTAGCAAATGGACTTGCCGGCGCCCGTGGGCATAACACCCAACGCATCGCGACCGGCAAGGATCGCATCGACCATGCGGTCCTGTCCCGGGCGAAACGAGGTGTAGCCAAAATAGGCGCCGAGCGTGTCGAGCGCCATCTGCTGCATGCTATCGGTCATGGTTTCCTAACGTCCAAGTCATCTGCCGCCGATTATACGCCGCCACGCGGACCGGTGCCGCGCCGCCGTCGGCCACGGGCAACGTAATCCAAGGCGAACGAGCGTGGATTTTTGGACACTTTCAGGATGAGCGTGGATAATCTCCCACTTTGAGCCCGTCACCAAGCCAAAAACGGGAGATTTTCCACGCTCATTCTGCAGATTGCCGCTTAGGGGCGTTTACAGCGTCGAGCCGTTACGCGGTTTGGTAAAACCGCGCAACTAGAGCTACATAACCATGACGTAGCGGCTACCCACGTAGTACTGCTTACCCATCAGGACCGGCTCGCCATTGGGACCGGTAAAGCTGGCACGCAGATTGAGCAGTGGATCGTGCGGGGCAATGCCCAACTCGGCCGCCTGCTCGGTATTGGCACGAACGGCCTCGACCGTGCGGTAGCCAACCGAGACAATCGGCGTTCCGCCAACACGCTCGACCTCGGCAAAAATCGACTTGTCCTCAAGATCGGCCGTCAACAGCTCACGGTAGGCGTCAAACGGCACAAAGATGTTCTCCTCAAAGATGGGCTCGCCGTCGGCTGTGCGCACGCGCTTAATATGCAGCAGCAGCGCGTCCTTTTGCAGGCCAAAGAACTCCATCTCGTTTTGACGTGCCGGCACAATCTGGCGATCGACCACATGCGCGCCCGCCTTCATGCCGTTGCTGGCACACAGCGCGGTAAACGTCTGCAGCGTCGAAGCGTGGAACTGACGATTGATGTGCGGCGTGGAGACAAAGGTACCACGGCCCTGCTGCTTAACCAGGTAGCCATCGGAGCACAGCTCCTCGACGGCGCGGCGCACCGTAATGCGGCTCACGTCGTACTGCTCGGCTAGCTCAAGCTCGGACGGAATACGCTCCTTGGGTGCATAAACACCTTTCTCGATCGCATCCTTGATCTCGTCGTAAATCTG
>DBEYTJ010000250.1:0-1410 GCA_048181065.1 Collinsella sp. | reverse complement strand
TGTCACCATCCTCGCCATCACCCAACGCCATAAGTTGCAGGCGCCATCTCGCCCCCGCGAAGCCGCAGCCCTCCTCCTCTCGGGAGCCGCGCTGGGCGCCAGCTGGATTTTTCTGTTCCGCGCCTACCAGACGATCGGCGTTGGCGTTTCCTCGCTGCTGTACTACTGCGGCCCCATCATCGTCATGGCCCTCTCCCCGCTCATCTTTGGCGAAAAACTGACCGGCGGCAAAATCGCCGGGTTTATCGCCGTCGCCTGCGGCGCTTTTCTCATTGCAGCGCAAGGTCTAGGCGGCAATATGCCCATTGCGGGTATCGCCTGCGGCATCGCCTCGGCATTTTGCTATGCGCTGATGGTCATCGCTAGCAAAGGCGCGCCACACATCGAGGGCCTCGAGAACTCCGCGCTCCAGGTGAGTGCCGCCTTTGTGACCGCACTGGTCCTCACGCTCATCACGCAGGGCGCCCCCTCATTCCTGTCCGCCGGCATCGCCGCAGGCATCGATTGGCGCGCCGTCGTCATGCTCGGTGTCGTCAACACCGGCATCGGTTGCCTGCTCTACTTTAGTGCCGTCGCCAAGCTGCCCGTCCAGACCGTCGCGGTCGTCGGCTACCTCGAGCCGCTTTCGGCCGTCGTGTTCTCGGCCGCCCTTTTGGGTGAAGCCATAACACCGGTCCGCCTGATGGGCGCCGCGTTTATCATCGGCGGCGCGATTTTTTGCGAACTCGCCGGCAAACGCGCAGACACCAAAGCAAGCATCGCTCAAGCGGCACGCGCCTAACAGCCCCTCTTCAGCTCAAAGCAGGGACGCATCCGCGGTTATCACGTTGCAGCAAACCACACAGCCGGAAGTGCCCCTGCTTTGAAATGTTATCTGCGCAAACAGCTACTCCCCAGATGGGGATTATTGTCTAAAACACCCCGATGTGCCAAACTGCTCTTATATGTATAAAGATGGCATAAAGGTCTGCTGCCCTTTGCAGAGGCCAGATGTCCAAGGGAGTCCACGTGGCACAAAACGAACTGGAGGCAAGCCCCCAAGACCAGCGTGGTCAAGGCGGGCATGGAGCCATTCCCCTCTCCGCTGGCATGCTGCTCGTAACGCTCGGCGTCGTCTATGGCGACATCGGCACGAGCCCCATGTACACCATGAAATCAATCGTCGCCAACAACGGCGGCATCGGTACCGTCAGCGAGGACATGATCTTAGGAGCGCTTTCGCTCGTCATCTGGACCATGACGCTCGTGACCACGGTCAAGTACGTGGTAATCGCCATGAAGGCCGATAACCACAACGAGGGCGGCATCTTCGCCCTGTTTAGCTTGGTGCGCAAAGTGGCGCCGTGGCTGATCCTTCCCGCCATGATCGGCGGCGCGGCGCTGCTCGCCGACGGCATCCTCACCCCCGCC
>DBEYTJ010000249.1:0-2816 GCA_048181065.1 Collinsella sp. | reverse complement strand
GTCTTCATAATCTCGAACTCCTCGGGCGTAAGGCGTCCGGGCTTGTTGAGAATCGCATCGTCAATCGACATCTTGCCGATATCGTGCAGCGCCGAAGCCAGGGCGATCGTGGAGCGTTCCTCATTGTCGAGGGAGATCGTGCCGCTACGCTGGACCAGACAGCCAAGCAGCAGTTCGGTCAGCTTCTCGATGTTCGTAACGTGCCTGCCGCTCTCGCCGTTGCGAAGCTCCATGACGCCGGCCATGATATCGATGAGCATGCGACTGTTCTTGACGCGCTCGTTGTACTGCTGGGACAGCAGGTTCGTCAGGCGGCGCTGTTTGGCGTATAGGCGGATGGTGTTGCTCACACGGCGGCGCACGACACGGGAGTCAAACGGGCGGTTGATATAGTCCGAGGCGCCCAGCTCGTACGCGCGCAGAACCATATCATCGGAATCTTCGCTCGAAATCATGATGACGGGCAGATTGTCACTAACCGATCGGCGCGACAGATCGGCCAGCACCTCAAAGCCGCTTACGCCCGGCATGACAATATCCAGCAGCACGAGCGACAACTCATCGCCATAGCGGTCGACCATGTCGAGCGCCGCACGACCGTGGTCGGCCTCGAGGATGCAATACTCGTCCTTGAGCATCTCGCTGAGAATGGCTCGGTTCATCTCGGAGTCATCGACAATAAGCACCAAAGGCTTTTCGCTTTGGAAGGCCCCGATGGAATCGGCGTCGGTCACGACCGTACCGGCTTTTGCCTTAGCGCGGCTCAATAACTGGACGGCGCGGCCAACGCCCTCATCGACCGTCTCGCCATGAATGCGAACGCCACCAACACATGCCGTCAAGCTCACGTACTCATGGCCCGGAATAATCGTGGAATGAACGGCATCGGATACCTGACGCAGGCGACGGGCGAAGTCATCGGAGGGAATATCGGGCATGACGGCCACAAACTTGTCGCAGCCATAGCGCACAAGCTCGTCAGTCGAACGAATACCGCTGCGTATGGCTGTCGCCACAGCACCGAGCGCAAGGTCGCCGGCATGACGGCCACACGTATCGTTGAAGGCCCTAAAATCATCAAGGTCAATCATCGCAACGCCGGCATTCACGCGGGCGCCACGGAGCTTTTCCTCGTAATATCGGCGATTGCGCACGCCCGTCAGCACGTCGGTGTAGACAAGGTCCTCTTCTGTGGCCTCTTGCTCATCAATCGGACGCACCATCAGCAAGACGTGAGGCTCGCCCTCGACCTTTAGAGGGCGCAGACGGGCACGGTACTCAACACCATCGTTGAGCAGTTGCTCCGACACCTCACCCGAATCTGCCAAGGCCTCAAGACTCGACTGACGCAGACAAGGGCAGCGATCGCCGGCGAGCAAGCAGTTAGGCTCGCTCTTAATCTGATCGGCCGACAGCAAACGTACCACGGGGTAGGTCTTCGCGACGCGGGCGACCTCGACGGCAGCCTCCTCGTCGGTTAGATTAGCCTCGTGATTATTGAGCATATGGGGCCCTTTCGATAGTTTCGCATGGTAGCGATGGGTTCCAAATGTTACAAGGGTAACACCTTGCCGATGCAGGTAAGCACGTGAATGCTGTTACATTTTTATGAGTTGGCAGACGGTGCAATTGAAGCCGCAAACGTAAGGTTTTGAGCACGTTTGTTAACACGGCCGAAACGTTTGCGGGTGAAGCCTGTTTTGGCTATTGCGGGTGTTAGAGCCCCAGGATGCCACGGACAGTCTGAGCAGCCGCTGCCGGGCGATCGCGCAGGCCGTTGTGCGCGCCGGGAACCATTACGAGTGGACAGTCCAAAAGCTCAGCCGCCACCCTTGTGCCCGCCTCGCGAGGCGTGTCAATCGAGAGCTCACCCAGGAGCACGGCGGCCACCGTTTTTGACGCACGAACACTATCCCAATCGGGAACGCAGGTCATAATAATCCCGTATTCGTTCGCCATGAAACTACGGCCGTTGCGCAGAGCATGCTTGGCTTCTGTCTCGGTTAACTTGGGGGCCTCAGGATCAGAATCGCCGATGGCGCCCAGGAAGGCCCGTAATGCCCTGGAGACCTTTCCCGCGGCGATCATCTCGAGCAAAACCGGGGCCGCGCCCAGGCCGGCACCCTCATCCGTCACGGCGGGTTCATGCAGAATCGCACGCGAGATTATGGCGGGGTTTGCACGGAGAAGCTCCAGGGCCACCAACGTACCGGCACTGTGCGCGAGCACGTTTGCCGGAGCGCCAATATGCTCGATAACAGCCTGCAGGTCGGCGGCCTGGGCGGCGAGGTCGTAGCGTCCGTCTGCAGCGTCGCCGCTCTCGCCGCAACCGCGGCGGTCGTAGGCAATGACGCGACAGTCACGGGCGAGCTCGCGGGCGATGGCGTCAAAAAAGACGCCGTCGACGCACGCACCGTGCACGCAAACCAAGGCGGGTGCATCGGACGATACAACCGGGCTGGCATACTCGCGGCAGGCGATCGTGGTGCCCGCATTCTCGACCGTAAATTCCATGTTGTGCCCCCATCATCAATGCTCGTCCAGTTGCACGTCAGTGCGGTTGGATGGACCCGCATTGCCTTACGCCTTGTTAACAGATTAACTGTACCCGACCCGAGGCTTTTCATGGCGCGGCATAATGAGCGACGTGAAAAAACGAAACTTGTAAAGCAAGAGCCCGCACCTTGCTTTGGAGCCGATGCTATGCTTAGGCACAATTGTCTTGAGGAGCATATGCCTATGTCTACGTTTTTGAATGCCAGCCCCATCTTTGGGCCCGTTCGCAGCCGTCGCCTTGGTCTCTCGCTCGGCGTCAA
>DBEYTJ010000248.1:0-2800 GCA_048181065.1 Collinsella sp. | reverse complement strand
CGAGAAGGGTGCTGACGGCATCGTCCTGTGCATCACCGACATCATGGAGGAGGGCTCGCAGGTCCTGCTCGAGGGCGAGACCGAGGCTGCTCAGAAGGGCCTGGGCATTGCCGACGAGCACGACGGCGTCTGGATGCCGGGTGTCCTCTCCCGTAAGAAGCAGGTCGCTGCCCCCATCATGGCCGCCTGCTAGGTTCTTTTGACCTAACACCGACGACCGGACCGCGGACGCCCCGCGCTCCGGTCGTTTTTTGTGCGCGGGGCCGTGTTGTCTATTGGACAGGCGTGCCCGTGTCGTTGAGCAAATAATGTTCAACCTATGGTTCCGCTTTTCGGCCGCGCTTGTACGCTTGTCGCGCAGGGTAGGCTAGATGCAAGCGTAATACGTTGGAGCGCGGCGCCGCCACTTGGGCGGGCCGTGCTTTTTTAAGACGGGATCCATCCCGTGAAAGGAGCCGCCCATGGCAGCAACTGAGCAGCTGTTCAACGTCCGTGAGCGCAAGCGTTTTGAGCGTCACGACATTTGGGAGCGCATTGCCGAGAACGGCACGATTTCCGCCGCCGTCATGGTGATCGCCGCCATCGCCGCCGTCATTTGCGCCAATACCGATGCCTACGAGGCCATCCATCACTTTTTGGAGACCCCGCTGTATGTGGGTCTGGGCAACCTTACGGCCGGTCTCACCGTTGAGCTTTTCGTCAACGACTTCCTCATGGCGATTTTCTTTTTGTTGGTGGGCATTGAGCTTAAGTACGAGATGACGGTCGGCGAGCTCAAGAATCCGCGTCAGGCCATGCTTCCCATGCTGGCGGCCGTGGGCGGCGTCGTCGTTCCTGCCTGCATCTACCTGATCTTTAACCATGCCGGCGCCCGCAACGGTTGGGCCATCCCCATGGCAACCGATATTGCCTTTGCGCTGGGCGTGCTGTCGCTTTTGGGCAACCGCGTGCCCAACGGCGTGCGCGTGTTCTTCTCGACGCTCGCCATCGCCGACGACCTCATCTCCATCGCCGCCATCGCCATCTTCTACGGTCAGAGCCCCAATCCGTTTTGGTTGGGCGCCGCCGCGCTGGTGACCTGCGCGCTCGTGTGGCTCAACAAGACGCAGCATTACCGCCTTGCCCCGTATTCGGTACTGGGTCTGCTGCTGTGGTTCTGCATGTTCAAGAGCGGCGTACATGCCACGCTTGCTGGCGTCATCTTGGCCTTTACCATCCCGGCCAAGTGTGGTGTCAAGCTCGATAGCCTCACCGATTGGTTGGGCGAGTGCCTGCCGCTGCTCGATGACCGCTACGACGACGAGGCACACATCCTGGGCCAGCATGACTTTACCGTCTCGACCACCAGGGTCGAGCGCGTCATGCACCGCGTGACCCCGCCGCTCATCCGCATGGAGCGTCTGATCTCCACGCCGGTCAACTTTGTGATTCTGCCGATCTTTGCGTTCGTGAACGCACAAGTTCGCCTAGTGGGCGTGGACATGAGCACGCTGCTCACCGACCCGGTGACGCTCGGCGTGTACTTTGGCATGCTGCTGGGCAAGCCGATTGGTATCTTTGGCATGACGTTTGCCCTGGTTAAGTTTAGGGTCTGCGAGCTGCCGCATAACGTTAACTGGCACATGATTGCCGGTGTGGGCATTCTGGGCGGCATCGGCTTCACCATGTCGATCCTCATCAGCGGCCTTGCCTTCCCGACGGCCCAGTTTGAGGTTCTGGCTGCCAAGGCCGCCATCCTTGCCGGTTCGGTCACCGCTGCCGTGCTCGGTATGATCTACATGAGCGTGGTCTGCAAACACCCCGCGCCCAAGGACGAGTAAGAGCGCGAAAACCGGCTCCAGAACCGATTCGGGTGCGTTCAAAATGCGGATTCGGGCGGTGCTTGCCGCCTGTCAGACACGCCAGTGGTCAAAAACGCCGTTTGTGAGTACTGTCACAAACGGCGTTTCATTTTAGGTGTGGAAAATAATGAACAAAGTCATAAGAACCGTACGTTAATGAGTGACCATCGACTTCCAATTTGGCGCTAGCTGACGGTGATCAGGGAGTTTCAAGTCGAGTTTTGCCGATTTCGACCAAGAATCGCTGCTACTAAAAAGGTAACAGTACTCAAATTTGCCCTTTTTTGGCCACAAGCCCTAAAACAAGCCTCGCCAAGGTCGGGAAGCGGGCCAAATCGCCGGCCTCGAGGCTTATTCCACGGTGCCGTAGACGGCGCCCCAGCCGTGGGCGGCAAGGGCGGAGTTGAGCTGGTCGCAAAGTGACTGGCGGTCGTAATAGCCGGGCGGTAGCAGGTTGACGATTTCCATGAGATCGGGCGCCAGGTCCAAGATTTCGGCCTGCACGATCAGATCCAGGCGATCGATGGCGCGACGGTCGTAAAACAGCCCGTCGACCAGGCGCTGCAGGTCGCCGAATTCCTCGGCCTGGAACGATCCGTACTCCATAGTGCCTCCTTGGGCGCCCCACGCCGGCATGCGCGGCGATTCGTAAATCATTGCGATGAACTTAATCTATCACGGCTTCATGCCGTTGCGGCGGTGGCGGTCTATACTTAGACGAACTGCAACGTCCCGCTTCGCGAAAGGTCGCACCCATGCAGACGATCTACCAGAAGATGGAAACCACCGAACTCGATGCCGCCATCGAGGCGCTCAAAGCCGAGGTCGCCGAGGTCAAGGCCAAGGGCCTGGCGCTCGACATGGCCCGCGGCAAGCCGTCGCCCTCCCAGGTGGACATCTCTCGACCCATGCTCGATATCCTCAATGCCGATGCCGATCTGCACGACGGCAACGTCGAC
>DBEYTJ010000247.1:0-2544 GCA_048181065.1 Collinsella sp. | reverse complement strand
TCAGTTGCGGTGATATAGTTCCTATTTGTGCTGTTAAACCGCTTAAATCGGAACTATATCACCGCAACTTTTATGGACGCGTGGGTGGGCTATACTAGCTGCGGATGAAAGGAAGTTAGCCATGTATGACAAAGGACCCGTGCCCGGCCGCAACGACGCTTGCTGGTGCGGCAGCGGCAAAAAATACAAGAAATGCCATAGCGCCTTCGATGAGCGCCTCGAGCGCCTGTGGGAGGAGGGCTGGGAGGTTCTGCCCCGCACGCTCTACAAGACGCCCGCCGATATCGAGGGCATCAAGCGCTCGGCCGCCATCAACGTGGGCGTGCTCGATTACGTAGGCGAGCACATCGCCGCGGGCATGACCACCAACCAGATCGACCAGATGATCTACGACTACACCGTCGAGCACGGCGGCACGCCGGCCGACCTCAACTACGAGGGCTACCCCAAGAGCGTATGCACCTCGATCAACGACGTGGTCTGTCACGGTATCCCCTGCGATACGGACGTGCTGCACGAGGGCGACATCATCAACGTGGACTGCTCCACGATCCTAGACGGCTACTTTAGCGACTCGAGCCGCATGTTCTGCATCGGCGAGGTCTCGGCCGAGCGCCAGCGCCTGGTCGACGTCACCCGCGCCAGCGTGGAGGCGGGTCTGGCAGCCGTCAAGCCATGGCTGCCACTGTCCGTGATGGCCGAGGCCGTGCAAAAGACGGTCGAGGACGCCGGCTTTAGCGTGGTGCGCGAGTACGGCGGACACGGCATCGGTAAGGAGTTCCACGAGGACCCGTTTGTGGGCTTTACCACCGAGGCACCCGATGTGGACACCATCATGGCTCCGGGCATGGTCTTTACCATTGAGCCCATGGTCAATGCCGGAGCGCCCGACATCAAGATTAGCAAGGGCGACGGTTGGTGCGTGCGCACCAAGGACGGCAACGATTCGGCCCAGTGCGAGGTACAGCTCGTGGTGACCGAGGACGGTTACGAGCTGCTGAGCTGGTAGCTGTAGATGCGCCGGATGCTGACGGGCACGCTCGTCTTGCATCCGGCGTTTTTATTTGAACGTTTTGCCTGATAAAACCTGCCAAAAATGAACCTGTCCCTTTTCGGCAGGTCGAGCGGAGAGGACTGCTTGTGAACATCCTGGTTTTGCTGCCCGTCAACGACCGCCATCGCGCAATTCTTGAGTCGAGCGCTCCGGGCGAGGACTTTATCTACACGAGCTCCGACGCCGCCACGCGCAAGCAGGTCGCCGATGCCGACGTAATCCTGGGCAACATCGACCCTGACATGCTCACGACATGCGAACATCTCCAGCTGTTGCAATTGCAGACCGCCGGCTATGACGATTACCTTGCCGCCGGGACCGTGCCGGCCGACGCCAAACTGTCTTGCTCGGTGCTCGCCTACGGCCAGGCCGTAAGCGAGCACATGTTTGCCATGGTGCTGTCTATGATGAAACGCCTGCCCGGCTACCAGGACCTGCAGCGCGAGCATCGCTGGGAGGACTTGGGCGCGGTCACCTCGCTCAAAAACGCCAACGTGCTGGTGCTGGGCGCGGGCGATATCGGCGGCCACTTTGCCACGCTCTGCCGCAGCATGGGTGCGCACGTCCGCGGCATCAAGCGCCATCCGCTCGTCTACCCCATTGTGTTTGAGGACATGGACGGCATGGACGCCCTGCCCGAGCGCCTGGCCGAGGCTGACATCGTCGCATCCTTTATGCCCAGCACGCCCGAGACCCGCGGCCTGGCGAACGCCGAGTTCTTCGCCGCGAAGAAACCAGGCGCCTTCTTTGCCAACGGCGGCCGCGGCGACCTTGTTGTTGCCGACGCTCTGGTTGCCGCTCTGGAGTCGGGACATCTCGCCGGCGCCGCGGTCGACGTCACCGATCCCGAGCCGCTGCCTGCGACAAGCCCCCTGTGGGATGCGCCCAACATGCTCATCACACCGCACGTCTCCGGTTGGTTCCACCTGGAGGCTACGCTCAATAACGTGGTCGACATCGCCGCGGAAAACCTGCGCCACTTGCAAGCTGGCGAGACCCTGCGCTGCTGGATCGAACATTAGGGTTCCGCCGTTCTAACGAACGGCGGACCGGTCGACGCTGCGAGCCCGCCAGAGCGGCAATCTGACGTTCAATCGTCGGGCATGGCCAAAAGGCCTATGCCCTCCTCTTTCACGTCACCTTGCTCGCTCTGGCGGGCTCTCGCTGACTTTCGCTCAACCTGCAAGGTTTCGCCGATGTTGACCCTACCTGCAGTACCTCAACTCTATTTGAGCGTTGTTAGGTAGTTTCTTGCGTCTTCTACGCTCATTGCGGCGACGGGTGCGTGTGAACAGAGTTTGGCATCGTTGGTGACCAGGAGATTTGCCTTTGCGCGCATCGCTGCCGCGATGATTAAATCGTCTTCGTAATCGCTATGGAGATTACGCTGCTTGCTCGCCATCCATATGTCACTCAGGTCGCAGGGTACCGGCGTGGCAAGTTGCGACAACACGTCGAGGCAATCCCATGCAAGTGATGTCGCCGCCACG
>DBEYTJ010000246.1:0-3615 GCA_048181065.1 Collinsella sp. | reverse complement strand
GGGGGGGGTGACGCGGATGTCGGCGCACGGTGGGCGCGATGCGGGCGGCGGCGGGCGGCGGGCACGATGGGGGGGCGATGCGGGCGGGACTTCCCGATGGCAACGACCTAGACGACGATTCTGGATCTGCTCGATGGCGATATAGAGGGACGCGGGCAGCCGGGAGCAGCGCGTAGGCGATGGAGGCGCAGTGGGCGCAGGGCCGGGGCTCGGGCGGTGGGACGAATCCGAGGCCGAGGAGCGCGCGGAATCGTAGGCCTAGTGGGGCGGGCAGCGGCGCGAGGCAGGGATGGGGGGGCGGCATGGCGGACGCCCTGGGAGCGGGTAACAGTGGGCCGGGGCTCGGTTGGCGCTGGTCGGGGCCCAGACGGTGCCGGCAAGCGTGCATCGGTTGACGCGATGCATCGGCGTGGGCGGCGGCTATTCGCTCAAGCTGGCAAGCATCGCCGCAACGTGCTCCTTCAGCGCTTCGATGAGCTGCTGGTTCACTTCGAGCATCTTCTGCAAATCGGCAAGAGAAGCATTTTCCACGTGATAGCCCGTGCTAGCGGAGCAGGGCATGGCGAACTCCGTTGCCAGAGCGGCGGCAATATCATGGGCGGGAATTTCATCCCTATGGCAGGGGACGGCAAGCAAGCTAACTGTTGCCGTGCGCCCTGGCTCTGGGCGCGGAATGGCCTGAGCCGTAGCGCCCACGTGAGCGAAAGCAGGCGTACAAGCGTACACCACGATACCGCGCGGGGTTACCGTGACCACGGCCTCAAGAGTGAACACCCCTTCGCCCGCGCAAACCGTATCCGTACAAAACGCCATAGCAATCCCCTTTCTACGTGGTCAAAGTGCCACCCGATCGTCTGCTCGGAAGCAGATGCCGTTTGCTCTCCTTGCGTGCGGCTCAATGCGCGCTCTATGCACACGCCCCTGGTATGGACGAGCCTTTGCGTGACGTCCGATGCAACATGGGACACGAAGGTGTACTTCGGCTCGGGGGCGACCCCCCTCATGCGTCCGGTGGCAAATTCTCCGCCTGCGCGGAAACGCAGATGCCGCAAGCTTCTATTCTGCCCCAGCACCGCACTAAAGGAAGAAGCCCGCGCGCGCATCGCCCCCCCCGAAGACCGTAAGCAACAGCGGTCCTGACGACCCAGAAGTCTCCCGGACGCATCGCCCATCCCCCTGTGCGCGGCCTTAGCTTGCCTCGCGCTGGCAAAGATCGGCGCGAGCGAATGACGACACCGTATGCAGCCTTAGCGCCACAATACAACAAAAGCCAGGAGGGACAACTCTCCCGGCTTTACTTTAATGGATTGTGGCAAATTCAACCGCGCGCGACCAGCCCGTTGATGGAATACGGAGAATTCGACCGCACCGACCAGCCCGTTGATGGGCTGCAGCAGGCTCAACCGCGCCGACCAGTCCTTTAATGGATTGCCGCAAACTCAACCGCACCGACCAGCTCTTCGGGGCTGGCGATAAGCACGCTGGGCATCTGCTCGAGCAAGATGTCGCGCCCGAAGAACTTGCCCCAGGTAACGCCCACACATGGCATGTTTGCGGCATGGGCAGCCTGCAAGTCGTAGGGACTGTCGCCCACATACACGCATCTATCAGGCGAAACCCCAAGCTTCTTTGCCGCCGTCAGTAGCGGATCGGGATCAGGCTTGTGGGCAGTGCTGTCTTCGGCGCCATTCACGCAGGCAAACGCATCGAACAACCCATGAGCCTTCAGGCTCTTCGTGGCCAAGACTGCGCGCTTTGACGTAACCACGCCAACCGTGAAGCCCGCATTCTTCAAAGAGGCAATCGCCTCGGGTATGCCCGGGAACGGGAAGGACTTTTCGTCAAGGTCGCGCTCGTTATATTCGCGATAGACGCGCGTCAGTTCGTCGGCAACCTCAGAGCCGCAACCCCGTTCGGCGGCAAACGCTTGCATCTGAGTTACCAGAGGCTGCCCAACCATGGAAACAAGCTTGCTATCGGGCAGGGCTTCCCCAAACACCGTCTTGGTGGCGTAGCGCATGCTTTCCAGAATGGGAGCATAGGTGTCGAGCACCGTGCCGTCCAAGTCGAACAGCGCCACATCGCGCTTGGGCTTCAGGGAAATAAAGGTATCGGACATAATGAATTATCTTCTTTCAAAAATGATCTGCATTCAGGGGCAAGACCGAACATTACCATTCACAAACCCACGAGTAAAACGGCAAAGCGGGCATTACACACTTCGTGCCACCGAAGGAGCGTTTCGATGCGGGAAGGGCCGCCCCGTACAACGGTCCATCAAGCCCGTGCCCGGCAAGGCGTTTCGCGAGGTCGAGGGCCGCCCGACATGGGAGCTGACCATGCCAGCCACGGCGCTGGCGTTTCCACGAGGGGAGGGGCACCCATCTCCGCGTTCAGCTGACCAATATGAAGGTGCTTCGATGCGGGCAGTAGGGCGGTTTCTAGCGAATAACCTGGGCTATGTCGCGTCTGAGCACGACTATATTGGAGCTCACCCCTTCGCCCGCGAAGAATCCGAATCTGCAAAGGGCCCCTTCAAACCGCAAGGGGGCTCCTTCAGGGAAAGCGCTTGAACGAAGCGGAAGGATAGGCATCGGCAAACATCAGCGAAAGCCGATAAAACAAAAGAAGGGCCGGCTTGATGCCGACCCAACCAATTAGTTGAAGCATATGGTTCCGCCCACGGGAAGCACGCAACACCGTACTGCGATGATGAGCCGTAGTGTCGCCGCCCTGCGCGGGGCAAGCACGACGCCGTACCGCTACGGACCGTAGCCTGTGATTGGTGCCGCCCCAAGCAGAGCACACCCCGTTCCAGAGCTACCCATCAGCGATGCAGGCTAATTGCCGCTTGCGCAGAGGCGCGCTAGCGGACAGGCGCGCGTCCGGAAAGCGGCAGATCAAAGGGAATTGGCAGCGTACTGCGCGCACTCAGGCAGAAACGCCCCTCAAAAAAACAAGCCCCCGCCCAATCGACAACGCACCCTTCAGCCAAGCGAAAAGCGCGATTACAGACCAAGCGCCTTCTTGAGGGAAGACACGCGACGACGGGAGACGGGAATCTTCTCGTCTACGCCGTCGAGCGTAAGAAGCAAGGTGCCGCCCGACTGGGGCTCAACTTCCTTGACCAGAGCAAGGTTAACCAGGTAACCGCGATGAACGCGGAAGAAACCGTGACCATCGAGCGTTTTTTCCAGCTGAGCCAAGCTTACGGTAGAGAAGAAACGGTCAACGCCAGTTTGCAGGTACGCATAATCGTCGCGCGCCATAACATAGCGAATATCATCGATGTTGATGAGGATCTTCTTGCCGCCCTTTTCAACGGGAATGCGCTCAGCCTTCTGGGCCTTTGCATGAAGCAGCACATGTTCGCGCACACGGGCAAGAGCATGGGAAAGACGCTCGGTTTCAACGGGCTTAACCAGGTAATCGATGGCATTGACCTTGAACGCATCCAGAGCAAATTCGCTATAAGCAGTAACGAATACCACGGCAGGCGGGTACTTCAAATGCTGCAGAGCCTCTGCGAGCTGAATACCGGTAGCCTCGGGCATGTTGATATCCAAGAACATAACGTCGCAAGGGTATTCCTTGAGCTTTTCGATAGCCTCGCGG
>DBEYTJ010000245.1:0-2844 GCA_048181065.1 Collinsella sp. | reverse complement strand
GAGCAGGACAAGGCGCCACACATGGTCGAGGACGTTCTGAAAACTAAGCCCGGCCCCCGCCGGACAGATCAACCGTTACTCGCAGAGCAGCTTGGCGATCTGGACGGCGTTGGTCGCCGCGCCCTTACGGATTTGGTCGCCGCAGCACCAGAAGGTAATACCGCGCGCAGCCTCGGGGTTCGAGATGTCGCGGCGCACGCGACCGACCCAGATCAGGTCCTGGTCGGACGTATCCATCGGCATGGGGAAGCGATCGTGCGCATCATCGGCGCTCATGTCGTCAACCAGCTTCACGCCCGGAGCGGCAGCCAGCGCAGCACGGGCCTCTTCCACCGTAATATCGCGCTCAAACTCGAGCGTAATGCTCTCGGAGTGCGAACGCAGCACGGGCACGCGCACGCAGGTGCAGTTCACGCGCAGCTCGGGCAGGTGCATGATCTTGCGGCCCTCGTTTTGCAGCTTCATCTCCTCGGAGGTAAAGCCCTCCTCCTTGACGCCGCCAATCTGCGGAATCAGGTTGCTCGCCAGCTGGGCGGCAAACGCGCGCGGCTCGGGAATCTCCTCGCCGCGGCCCAGGGCGGCCAGCTGAGCCTCGAGCTCGGCCATACCGGGAGCGCCGGCACCCGAAGCCGCCTGATACGTCGAAACGATCATGCGCTTCACGCCGGCGAGCTGATGCAGCGGCCACGTGGGAACCAGGCCGATAATGGTCGCGCAGTTGGGGTTGGCGATAAGGCCGTGATGCCACTTGATATCGTCGGCATTGATCTCGGGCACGACCAGCGGCACCTCGGGATCCATGCGGAAGGCGTGGCTGTTGTCGACCACGACGGCACCGCGCTTGACGGCCTCGGGCAGTAGCTCCTTCGCGATATCGTCGCCGGCGGCTCCGAGCACAATATCACAGCCCTCAAAGGCCTCGGGGCAAGCCTCTTCGATCACGATCTGCTCGCCGCGGAACTCAACGGTCTTGCCCGCGGAGCGTGCACTTGCCAACAGCTTGAGCTTGCCGACCGGGAACTCCTGCTCGTTGAGGCACTCGAGCATCTGGGTGCCCACGGCTCCCGTCGCGCCCAAAATAGCAACCGTGTACTGTTTCATGCTTCCCCCTTTAAAGGTTTTGGCTTTTGCCCGCACGCCGAGCAGGCCGATTATTGTTGCCAGTGTATACAAGAACGGGGCAGGCACGAAACCCGCCCCGTCGAAACGAAACCGAAACGAAACGCCCCGCCGTAGATTTTTGGCGCGTGCCCCAACAATCTACCGAGACAGTCGCTACTTGTGGAGTGCTGACAGGGCGGGATCGACCGGCGCGGGAGCCTCCAGGTCGGAGACCTTCACAATGCCGTTTTCGTCGGAAAAGGCACGGTAGATGGTCTGGATCGCCAGATCGAAGTCCTTCTCCTCGACACCGATAATGATGTTGATCTCGTCGCAGCTCTGCGAAATCATGCGCACGCTCACGCCGGCCTGGCCAAGCATGCCAAACAGATGGCCCGAGATACCTGCGCGGCCACGCAGGTTACGGCCGACGGTCGCGATGAGCGCCAGGCCCTCGACAACCTCGATCTCGAGCGGCTCGACCTCCTGCTGAATGTCGCCCACGAGCGAGTACAGCGAGTCGTGCACGTCCTGCTCCTGCACCACGGCGCCAAAGCGGTCGACACCGGTGGGCATGTGCTCGACGGAAACGTCATAGCGCTCGAAGACCGAAAGCGCGCGGCGCATAAAGCCAACACGGGGCTTGGTGCGGTCGCGGGCAACGTTGATGGCGACAAAGCCGCGCTTGCCGGTCACGCCGGTAATGATGGGCTCTGCCTCACCCTCATCAGCCGTCTCGCTAATGATGGTGCCGGGGTCCTGCGGCGCATTGGTGTTCTTGATAACCAGCGGAATACCCGCCTCGCGCACGGGGAACACGGCCTCCTCGTGCAGGACGCTTGCACCCATGTACGAAAGTTCGCGCAGCTCCTCGTAGGTAACGCGCGCAATGGGCTGAGCCTCGGGCACAATGCGAGGATCGGCAGAATAGAAGCCCGAGACGTCGGTCCAGTTCTCGTACAGGTCGGCACCCAGGCACTTAGCCAAGATCGAGCCGGAAATATCGCCGCCACCACGGTCGAGCAGCTTGATCTGGCCCTCACGCGTCGCGCCGTAGAAACCGGGCATAACAAAGCCGCCCTGCTGGCCGTACTCCTGCACCAGCTCGGAGGTGCGATTCATGCTGAGCGTACCGTCATGATGGAACGCCACAACCGTCGCGGCGTCCAGGAACGGCAGGCCCAGGTACTCCGCCATCAGGCGAGCGGTGAAGTACTCGCCACGGCTCACGAGCTCCTCGGTAGAGTAACCGCCCGAGCGGGCGCGCTCGGCAAAGGCCGCAAACTCCTCGCGGATGGGATAGGTGAGCTCCAGTTCGTCAGCAATATCAAAGTAGCGCTGACCAATGTCCTCGAGCAGCTCCTCGCACGACACGTGGTACTTAACGTGCGCGTTAACCAGGTAGAGCAGGTCGGTCACCTTGGTGTCGCCCTTAAAGCGGCGACCGCAGGCGGAAACCACCACAAAACGGCGGGCAGGGTCGGCGTCGACGATGGCCTTGATCTTCTTGAAGTGTTCGGCGTCGGCGACCGACGAGCCGCCAAACTTGGCAATCTTAATCATGGGCTTGAGGTTACCTTTCTAAAAGCCTCTGCAAACCTGTTTTGCGCGCTCTGATACCATGGTTTCACCGATTGGGACCAAGGCATCCGAGGAGCAGTGTTATATGGGAACTTATCATAGTACACGAGGACGCACTTTATCGTGCTCAAGTAAGGTGGCAATCCGCACCGGCATCGCTCC
>DBEYTJ010000244.1:0-15115 GCA_048181065.1 Collinsella sp. | reverse complement strand
ATCGGTGTAGAAGCTCTTTTTAGAGTTATGGACCGAAAGCGCAAAGATCTTATTGGGATCTTGCTTCACCCGATCCTGGCCCGGCCAGAAGATCCCTGAATCCCGCGTTACGGGAAAGAAGTCCGAGCCAATTCTCAAACGGTACTGATACTGAGGGCTATCTTCCTTGGTGTGGTGCGGAAGGCTGGTCCAAACGCCGCCGCGCTGTTCCTCACCCAGAAACCACTCCCATGCCTCAACGTATTCGGAAGGCACGAGACTGCAGGCACGGTCATAGCTTGGTCCATCCATCAACGGAACAGCAAGGTCAATGTCGTTCATCGCCAGCACCTACAACCATACGAACGCGAGTCATGCCCCTCAATAATATGGCCGAGAGTCAATTATTACGAGATCTCATTCCGCGATCGGCACATCGTTGATGCTCTCGGTTTGCCGCTGGCGTGCTTGTACCCCGCTACCCCACTTCCCTGTATACTGATGTAGCACGTGTTTCATCCGGGCTTGTTGGGCCGGGTCGTTCATGGGAGGGTCTTATGGCTGCTTCGAATCCGCCTAAGGGGAGCGTTTCTTCTTCGTCCATCAAGCCGGTTACGCGCAAGGCCGTGCGTTGCCAGCGCGAGGTCGCTTGGCTTGTCACGCAGGCGGCGGGCAGGCTTGTGGCGACCACTCAGGACGTCAATGCGCCTACGCCGAGCTTTGTGTTAGCGGCGGCGCTGGATTTTGTGCGCCAATTGGAGCTTGCCGCGCAGGATGCCAACGGCCACCTCGACTACCAGAACGTTATGGCGCCCGACCTGCAAACGTTCTGTCACATGGCCAAGTTGCCTGCCGCGCCCAATGCGCTTTCGGACGCAGGCTACATGTTTACGCTCTCGGGCGCGGACCTTATCCGCGACATCTATGCATACTGCAGCGAGCTCGCCGAGCGCCACGTCTTTGACGCGGCAGAAGTCAAACCGGGAAATGTCATCAAGCTGGTTCTCAGGCTGTTCCTGATAGACGGGTTCGGGGCCATGCCGGCGTAAGCCGAGTCTTTAGCATCACCGTCGACTGGGCAACAACCGCTTTACCTTAATGGACGCCAATCGAGGGTCGATTATTGGGTCGCCTCGTCCACTAACGCATCTATCCCACGCGCTCCGACAGTCGATACTTGCGGTTGCGGCTCGTCGCCGACGCCGTAGGTTCAAGCTCGCCCTGTGCGATGAGCGCATTGACGCGTACCCTAACCTGGGAGACGGTGAGTCCCGTGCATTCTGCCAGCTCGCGCGTTCCCAACTCGTCATAGCGCTTGAGGGCCGCCATGATCAGGTCCCCGCCATGATCGACCTGCTCAACCTTTGAGCGATAGAGGACAACCTTAAACCGGTCAAAACCAGGGCAAAACAGAGGCTCCGACAAACCATGCGCGCGCATGGCGTCGAACATCATCGGGATGCCTGAGCCATTGCCCTCAGCCGGCGAACCTGCACCATCCGGCAGCGGAACAATCGACATCAGTTTCACAAGCGTCGCATTGCGACATCGGGAGCTGCCGTCAAACAGGTTCTCGCGAGTCTTTCCTCCGTATAGGCCGCCGGGGTTCGTCACTTCGATACGGTCATCAAAGACGTCAACAGCGATCGACTGCCCACAGAACCGGTCTCCGTATTCTCGGTGGATTACGGCGTTGGCAATTGCCTCGCGCAGGACCTCCTCGGGAATCTCCAGCGAGTCGACACGCGAGACGCCTTTAATCATCGAGGTTCGTCGCAAATTCTTGGCGATTGCCGCGACGGCATCCGAGATCATTTCGCCCAACGTTCCCTCGCAGATCGTACGGTCCATGAACCTCAACGACCCCGCCGCGCCCTTCTGCGTTCCGGCATAGACCGCCACATCGATAAAGAGCTTGGGATAGAACTGCTGGGGATAGGCACCCGCGGCCAGGAGTCCGGCCTTAGTGACATTGCCCTGGGAGTCGAGGAAATTCAGGCGCTCCAGCTTCGTTTTCTTGTCCGGCGCGCCGCGCATCGCACGAGGTGTCAGTGAGAAAGCACGCTCTATCGTGCGGTCGACCAGGGCCTCGTCAAGATCGCCTGCGACCGCGCCGGGCACTGCATCGCGATCACTGGGGCTCGTCCGCTCATACGATGACAAGGACAGGACCTCGGTCGACGAGAGCGGAACATCTTTATCATCGATGCGTTTGTAGCTGCCGCCTTGAGCGCCCCGCTCTATGACATAACAAGGCTTGCTCGACGGGTCGAGCTCCTCAATCGTGATGACCAGAACCACGGTGCCCTGGAGCTCCACGCGTTCAATGGTGTATTTGGGCGGATTGGCCAGTTTTCCGCGCCCGCCGGCATCACCCATGCCCGCTACGAATTGGTTGAGCACCTTCTCGGTCTCAAAGTTCTCAACCGGGACAAAGCCCGCGCGCTCGCTCACGCCGAGCACGATAATTCCGCCAGCGGTATTCGCGAATGCGCTAACCGTTTCCCATACGTCGCGGGAAAGCGTCGTGGCGCTCTCCTTGACCTCGACGTTAAGATCGTCCGAGCCCATGCGCCTTAAAGACTCGAGCAGACCGGTCAGCTCGTTTTCGTTCATCTGCATGTCCTTTCGCTCGGCCCGGCGGAGAATGCCGCGAATAGATTTCCTTCGTCTCTCAGTTATCTCTCGTAATTATCTCTCGTCTTTCTGCTATCTCTCATATTAGAGATAAGTGAGAGATGAAAGATAAGATGTCTGCCATCTGTTTCATTTAAACATGTTTTTGCTGGTAGAACAATCAGTATTGAGACAATACCATGATTGCTTGTCTCTTTGCTAATCAGTTATCTCTCATATTTATCTCTCGTCTTTGTGCCATCTCTCGTATTAGTGACAAATGAGAGATGAGAGATACGTGAGTGACGGACGAGCGTGGATTTTTGGACGGTCGGAAAATCCCTCAAACAAAAAACGGGGCCGGCCTTACGCCGAGCCCCGTTTTCAAACGGTCAGTTAGTTATCCAACGCGCGAGCATAGCAGTCAACATTACGCCGCCGCGAACACTCCCAAGCCCGTTCCGATGATGCAGATCGCGAAGATGCCAATAATAATCCAAATGGTCTTGACACCCTTTTTGTACAGGGCAACGCAAGCGAACGTTGCCAGCAGGGGCAGAAGGCCAGGGAAGATCGAATCGAACAGATCCTGCAGGACAATCTCCGAACCACCCACATCAAAGGTCAAAGCAGTGGACAGCGAGACCTGCGCCGCAATCATGGCGCCGATAACGGTCATTCCGAGGACACCGGCAGCATGCGTCATGCGAGACATAAGGTTGTTCTCTTCGGACTGCTGCAGGAACTTGGTTCCCAGGTCGTATCCCAGATGGGCGGCGACGATACGCGTTGCAAAGTTAATCACGGAGTAGATGAGCGCGTACACGATGGGGCCGAGCGGGTTGCCCGTCGAAGCGATGCCAATACCAATGCCGGCGGCGACCACGCGGAACGTACCCCAGTAGAACGAATCGCCAATGCCGGAAAGCGGTCCCATGAGGCCGACCTTCATGGCGTTAATCGAGGACGTGTCGAAGTTCTTATCGGCAGCCGCCTGCTCTTCCATCGAAACCGTAAGGCCGGCTACAAACGGAAGCACATGAGGCGTGATGTTAAAGAACTCGGTATGGCGATCAAGCGCCGCATAGTAATCGTCGTCGTTGGGATAGATCTTTCGCAGGGGCTTCTGAATGGTGTACATGAAGCCCATTGCCATCATCTTGTCGTACGACTGCGAGCACTGGCTCGTAAACTGGCGAAGGAACATGCTCCGATACATATCGGGAGTCATAATCGCGTCCTTCTTGGCCTCTTTGAGATCGGTGTTCTGGGTAGCCATTAGAAGTCCTCCTCTTCATCCTCGGCAACCGTCTGCGGACCGGACGAGCCCTCGCGGAAGGCCAGGAGCAGTGCGACGCAAATGGCAGCTGCGGCGACGCCGATAACGTCCATCTTGAGGTAGATGACCATAATGAATCCCAGGAACAGCCAAGGAAGCAGCTTGTTATCGCCCATGGTCCTAATAAGAAGTGCGAAGCCGATGCAGACCATGACGCCGGACGCAACGTTGAGGCCGTCCATCACAAACTGCGGAATAGCGTTAAGCGCATTGTTGATGAGGTCGGCACCAAAGAACAGCGAGCAAAACACCAGCAGTGCAGACGGAATGCCAATCGACAGCGGCACGATGGTCAGATGGTACAGATTCGCCTTGGCAAGATCACGATTTGCCAGAGCGGTCTCGATCTTCTTGCAGGCAAAGGCACCCGGAACGGCGTAGCAGAAGTTGCGCCACACCTGAAGGAAGACGGAGACGGGAAGGGCGAGTGCGACGGCAGTTGCCGTGCCCGTACCCGTAATGACGGCAAACGCGCAGCCAAGCACGCCGGAAGCATAGACCTCGGGAGGAACCGCCGCACCGACCATGATAGCGCCCATGAACATGGACTCCAAAGCAGCGCCGACGATAACGCCCTGCTGGACATCGCCAAGGATCAAGCCAACGAACAGGCTCGTAAACAGCGGACGACCAAGCATCGTAATGCCAAATAATTGCTCGTCCATGGACGCAATAAATGCGACCAGTGCAACTAGAAGATACTGGACAACCATTTCGATCAACCCCAGAAACAGGTCTGCAGGCGAGGCATTCTGCGCAGCTCGCCTGCAGACAACCGCAGCAATTTGAGAGGATTAGTAGTTCATCTGGTGATAGTAACGACGCGTGGTGAGCGGGTGGTTACGGACGTGCTCGAGATGGCAGCTCAGACGCTCGGTGATGGTGTAGGTGACCATCGGGGAGACGATCTTGCGGAACTCGGGGTCGCTGAACGGCAGCTCGACCTCGGCGGTGTCGAACTTGTTCACGCGGACATGGACGCCCTTCTCGTCGGCGAGCATGTGAGTGAAGTTGTCCACGCGGTCCATGAGCTTACGGGTGTCGTCCTCGCCGTAGAGCATGATGAGGCTCGTGCCCTCCTCGCACAGTTCGATGGTGCCGTGGAAGAACTCGGCGGCGTGGATAGACTTGGTCTTGATCCACTGCATCTCCTCGAGAATGCACATAGCGTAGTCGTAGGCCTCACCCCAGAGCATGCCGGAACCAATCACCATGTGGTAGTCGGTGTCCTTGAAGTCCTCAGCCATGGCGGCGCAGCGCTCGTCCTGAGCGTCCTTGGCCTTGATGAGGTACGGAGCGATCTTGCCGAACTCCTCCATGAAGGTGTCGTACTTGGGGAAGGCGCCGGCGTTCTTGAGGAAGCGGGCGACCAGCGTAATCTGGTAGGTGTAGATGGCCTCGCACAGGACGTCGTCCTCGGCGAAGCTGAAGAACTTGTAATCGGCGTACTCAGTGGCCGGGGTGTTGTCGTTGGAGACATACATCAGCGTGCGGGCGCCCTGCTCCTGGCAGAACTTGGCAGCCTCGATGATCTCGGGGGTGGTGCCGGTGCGGGTGGAGAAGACGCAGACCGAGTCCTTGTTGAAGGTCTTGGGCGGGCAGGCGAGGAACTCAGCGGCAATCTCGCAGTGGACGTCGACGTCGGCCGTGGTGGTCTCGACCCAATACTTCATCGGGAGCGTGTGGGCCCAGGTGCCGCCGCAGCCGATGAAGAAGATGTTGGAATAACCCTGCTCGCAGACCTTGTCCACGGCAGCCTCAATCTGAGGACGGAGAGCGAGGGCATCGCTCACAACCTTCTCGTAACGAGGCTCATCGAAATTGAACATCCCTTACTCCTAACTCACTTGGATGAACCCTTCATTCATCCCATGACGTTATAATACTTTATATAACTAACTATGCAAGAACTATTTCAGATTTTTTTGATTTTTCTTTAATAAAAAGCCAGCCGATCAAATGATCGACGGGCTTAAGAAAGGAGGACCTGGTTAATAAATGCCAGACAATGGCATGTTTCCAGCTAAAAAACGTCCTTGGCAAACACCTTTGAGTCATTGGGGACCTGACGGATTTCGATAACCACGCCATCGTTCACAAGCTCTTGGATATGCTCGGCATCGGTTTCGGTCGCAAAGATCGCGGGGGTCGGATGAAGCGTGGTCTCGGGAGACTTTCGAGTTCCGCCCAAATTGATCTCCTTGATGTCTTTGCAACCCTTAGCAAGGCGATAGGCATCCTCGATCGTCTCGACAATGATAAACAGCGAATACTTGTCGGTAACGCCGCTGTTGAGCGCCTCGATAGCAGCGTCAACATCCTTGATGACGAGTTTAACGCCGCTGGGGCGGGCGAGCCTCAAAGCGGCTTTTCTCATATCGTCTTTTGCCACGGCGTCGCTGGCACACAGGATGCAATCGACATCCAGCGCATGTGTCCAAGACATGGCGACCTGGCCGTGAATCAATCGGTAATCGACCCTCGTAAGCTTAATCATCAAAAACATCTCCACACGTAATAAAGGTAATGACAGGGTTGAATTATTCGTTGAAGCTTGAGCTAGAACTCTTCTTCTTCGACATCGGCGAGCATATCCGCCGCCTCACAAAGCTGAATAAATGAACGCGACCCCTCGACCGCTGCTTTGGCCTTGTCCGCATCCAGGGAGTCCAGCTGTGTAACCATTTCCACCAGCAGCGGCAAGTTCATTCCGGTGATCAACGTAAACGATCCGGTGGCCTGCCTCTGGATGAATTCGTTGTTTACAGAGCCGCCAAAGATGTCAGTCACGACAAACCAAGAGTCGGCAGGGTCCCTCGTCTCCATCCATGCATCAATCAACGCCGCGACGTCCCTTGAATCGTCATCGATATAGGCGCACAGGCACTCGATTCGGTCGTTAGTGCCCATCAGAATCTCCAGAGAGCTTTTCATGCCTTGGGCGAGATAACCATGACTCGCTAGCAATATCTTATTCATAGTTCTCCAATACCAATAGGACGTACTATATTGTCATAACAAAGTATATTAGCAATCTGCCCTACGTGGTGTGTCTATTTTCCAAATCCGCGAACGGTAGCAATTGGTCGGTAAATCGCCCAATCTATCTCTAATTTACAAATAGAACTTCAGTCGCTCGGTGCAGTACACCTGACGGGAGATGAAAAGCGGCTCGCCGCTTGGAGCATAACGTCTATCGACAAACAGAAGCAGCGGAGACTCCAGCTCCACGTTAAGGTATGCCGCCTCGAGCTCGCTCGCATAGCAGACCTCGAGTGTACGCGTGTTGGGGCCCATCTTGATCCCCTGGCGATCGAGTACCGCCATCAGCGAATCCTCGAGGGACTCATGCTCCAAAAAAGAAAGCACAGCGGAATAGCTATTGGTTTCCAGCATCGTGGGCTTGTCATCCACAAGGCGCAGACGACGACTACGCAATACCTTTTGGGTATCGTCTACGCCCAGGAACTTCGCGTCTCGCAGGCTTGGGAAGTCCCAGCCCATTGCGAGAACCCTGGTAGACGCCTGTTTTCCCGCAAGCTGGCACGAATGGGTAAAGCTCTCACGGTCGTCCGCGGCATACATCTGTGTGTCCGACGAAACGAACGTGCCCTTGCCGCGGGCCCTCTCAACAAGCCCAGCATCTTCCATTTCTTTAATTGCGGAGCGAACCGTTATTCGGCTCACGCCAAATTGCTCGATGAGCTCCGCCTCGGTCGGAAGCTTATCTCCCGGGCGGTACGTGCCGTTGGCGATCGAATCAGAAAGCGCACGAACAATCTGTTTGTACAGGGGGATAACGCTATTTGCTTCAACCATATCAACCATACCTTTGCAAGGAATCAGCAGCTTATAGATAGATGACTTATATTGTATTAGAACTTTTTAGGAGTCCATATATTTCCTAAATGATTCGGTAAACGGGGTGTTATTTCACTTTAGTGGGGTGCAGCGGCTACCCGCGGCATTCGTTATCAACCTAGCTAGGCTAGTCCACCCACATCGTCTCCAGTTCGCCGCAGAGCCGCGGCCCCATATGGGTATACTCTCGAGGATTCGACTCGATTCGCCCCCGCTGGGGCGTCAAAGGAGACTGCATATGCCCACCACCTCAACCGACCCGCGCGCTGCTGCTGCCGCGCTGCTGGTACCCGGCACTACCTGCCACGGCTTTGCCGTCGAGCGTTGCGAGACCGTGCCCGAGCTCGACTCGGACGCCTACGTGCTGCGCCACACCGCCTCGGGCGCTCGCCTGCTGTACCTGGCGTGCGACGACGAAAACAAGGCCTTTGCCATTGGCTTTAAGACGCCGCCGGCCGATTCCACCGGCGTGTTCCATATTCTTGAGCACTCGGTGCTGTGCGGATCGGCTAAGTTCCCCGTCAAGGAGCCGTTTGTCGACCTGATCAAGAGCTCCATGCAGACGTTCCTCAACGCCATGACCTACCCCGACAAAACCATCTACCCCGTTGCCACCACCAACGAGCAGGATCTGTACAACCTGATGGACGTGTACCTGGACGCGGTGTTCAACCCGGCCATCTATACCAAGCCCACCATTTTTGAGCAGGAGGGCTGGCACTACGAGCTGGACCTGCCGGAGGGCGCCGAGGGCGAGGGCGACGGCAGCGCCGCCAGCCTGCGCGAGGGCACGCTGCGCTATAACGGCGTGGTGTTCAACGAGATGAAGGGCGCGCTGTCCGACCCCATGAGCGTGCTGGACGACGCCGTCAACGCCGCGCTCTATCCCGACACCGCCTATGCGCACGAGAGCGGCGGCGACCCGCGCGCGATTCCCGCGCTCACCTACGAGCAGTTCCTGGATACGCACGCGCGCCACTACAATCCTTCCAACTCCTACATTACGCTCTACGGCGACCTGGACGTGGACCGCGCGCTGGCCTTTTTGGACGAGCGCTATCTATCGCAGCCGAGTGCCGCGAGCCGCCGCATGGACGCTGCCGTTGCCGCCGGCGAGGACCCGTCCACGCTGGCGCCCAATCCGCTGGGCGTGCAGGCGCCTGTGACCTGCGAGTACAAGCGTATCGAGATGGCCACCACGCCCGAGAACGCCCTGGTGGGCTTGGGCCTGGTGCTGGGCAGTGCGCTCGACCGCAAGCGCACGATCGCGGCGGACATCCTGTTCGAGGCGCTGCTGGGTTCCAACGAGGCACCGGTTAAGAAGACCATTCTGGCAGCGGGCCTGGGCGGCAACGTGGTGAGCTACACCGCTGCCGAGAGCCTGCAGCCCTACGAACTCATCATGCTGCAGAACGCGCAGCCCGGCGTAGCGCGCGAGCTGCGTCGCGTGTTCCAGGACGCCTGCCGCGACCTGTGTGAGCACGGCGTTCCGCGCGAGCGCCTGGAGGCCATCATCAGCAGCAACGAGTACGACCTGCGCCAGCGCGACTACGGTATTGCCGACGGCGTGGCCATTGCGTGCGACGCGCTGAGCACGTGGCTCTACGATGACGACGCTGCGACGCTGGCACTCAAGTATGGCCCGGTGTACGAGGAGCTGCGCGGCGAGCTGAACGGTAGCTACTTTGAGGACCTGCTGCGCGAGCTCGTGCTGGAGAACGACCACATGGCGTTGGTCGAGCTGGTGCCGGTGGACGCCGCCGAGGGCGCGGAGGGCGCCGAAGCTGCCGAGCTGGCTGCCAAGCGCGACGCCATGACCGATGCCGAGCTGGCGGACGTGGTCGAGCGCACGGCCGTGCTGCGTGCCGCGCAGGAGGCCGAGGACACGCCCGAGGACAAGGCCACGCTACCGCGTCTGCGTGTATCCGACATTGGCGCGGCGCGCCCCGAGCCGCCGCTCGTTGTGGACACGACTGCGCCCATCCCCTGCCTGCGCCACGGCATCCCCACCAACCGCCTGGCCTACGCCATGCAGTACTTCGACCTGAGTTGCGTCGCATTTGAGGACCTGCCCTACGTGACGCTGCTCTGCCGCCTGCTCAAGCAGCTGCCCACGCGCGAGCATTCGGCCGAGGAACTCGACAACCTGCTTGCCGGCAAGCTAGGCTTTTTGAGCTTTACGACCGAGGTCATGACCCAGCCCGACGTGGACGGCGTGCGTCCCTACCTGCTGGTGAGCGCCGGCGCCCTGTCCGAGAAGATCGACGCGCTGGCGAGCCTGCCGCGCGAGGTGTGGTCGAGCACGCTATTGCTCGACGCCGACGCCGACCGCGTTCGCGACGTGCTCACGCAGATTCGCATTGGGCTTGAGCAGGGCTTTATCAACAACGGTCACTCGGCGGCGCTCGGTCGCGCGATGAGCTACAGCTCGCCTTCGGCCGTGGTGCGCGAGCAGCTTTCGGGCGTGGACTTCTACCTGTTCCTGCGCGATCTGCTCGAGCACTTTGACGAGCGCCTGGACGGCCTGCGTGCCAAGCTTGCCGCGCTGGCAGGCCGCATCTTTGTGGCCGATGGCTGCATGGCGAGCTTTACCGGCAGCGACGAGGACTTTGACGCGTACTGGGATGCCGCGGGCGACCTGGGACTGGGCGCTGGCGACGGCACCGATGCCGGCCGCAACGCGCTCGTGGTGCCGACGCCGCGCGACCGCCACGAGGCCTTTGTCATCCCCAGCGACATCTGCTTTGCGGCAAGCGCGTGCGACCCGCGTCGCCTGGGCATTGACGTGACGGGCGCCTGGGCGGTTGCCGCCAACGCGCTCTCCTACGACTACCTGTGGAACGAGATCCGCGTGAAGGGCGGTGCGTACGGCTGCGGATTCCGCGCGGCCGGTGAGCGTCAGACGGCGTTCTACACCTACCGCGACCCGGCAATCGACCCCTCGATTGAGCGCGTGGCGCGCGCGGGCGCATGGCTCGGCAGCTTTGAGCCCGACGAGGCCGCCTTTGAGGGCTTTATCGTGAGCTGCGTGAGCGGCATGGACGCGCCCGTGAAGCCGTACGCGCTCACCAAGCGCCGCAATACGACCTACCTGGCCGGGCTCGATCCGCACGCGCGCGAGGAGCGTCGCGCCCAGATGCTCGCCGCCACCCCCGGTGAGCTGCGCTCGCTCGGCTCCGATGTGACGCGCATCGCAGCCGCGTCGCCCACCTGCGTCTTTGGCGGCCGAGACGTCATCGCCAAGAGCAACGCCGGCTTTAACGTCATCGACCTGATGGGCTAACGCACAAAGGTAGATTTTTGGGACATGCCTGAAAATCTACCTTTTCTTTTGCCGCGGACCGGGCAGGCGGCCCGACTTCGGCCCGCCCCGTCCCACCAGTTTTGTCTCGATCTGTAACAGCTAGGCCCATTTATGTCGAGTTACTGTTACAGATCGAGACAAACCGCCGCAGACATCCGCCCTTCAGCAAAAACCACCGCAAAGGGGACAGGTGTCTTTGTGTTGATTCGAACACTTGTTCTATACGTACACATGTTCTATAGTAGGGGTGCTTGCATCGGGCTTAAATTGCAACTAGGATATAGTTGCAGAATGTGAGGCGGGATGACTCGGACCGATAAACTCATCGCCCAACTGCTTAGCTGCCCTTCGGCGTATCGGTATACCGATTTTTTAAAAGTCATGGCTTCATATGGCTTTGAAGTGGACAACAAAGGCAAGACATCCGGATCGCGCGTTCGCTTCTACAGGCCATCGGATGGCAGGATGTTCGTAATGCACGCGCCACATCCATCTGACGAATTGACAGCGGGGACCATTCGAAACATCGTTCGATTTCTGCAAGATGTCGGAGGTAGTCATGAGTAACGTTTTGGCATACAAGGGTTATTTCGCCCCAGTCGAGTTCGATGCCGAACAGCATGTGCTAACAGGTATGGTCACCGGCATTAGGGACGCAATCATATTTGAAGGCTCCACGGCTGAAGAAGTGGAGCAATGCTTCCACGACGCCGTCGACGATTACCTTGAGTTTTGCGCCGAGAAGGGCAAGGAACCCGAGCGGGCTTTTAAGGGCTCGTTCAACGTAAGAACGGGCTCTGAGCTCCACAAGCAAGCAGCGCTGGCAGCGGCAAAGAAGGGTGAGTCACTCAATAAGTTTGTGACTGAAGCAATCGCTGCGGCGTTATAGCATTAACGCATAGGCCCAAACAACCACAAAGGGCGCAGTTCACAGGCATATTTGCGGTGACTTTACTGCCCATATCGCGTTTGCCCAAATAAAACCTGCCAAAATAAACCTGTCCCTTTTTGGTAGGTTTGGGAGATGAGGCTGGGATGGATAAGGTTGAGCTGCGGCGGGCGGTGATTGCTCGGCGCGATGCTATTGATTTGGATGTGCGGGCGGCAAAGTCTGCTGTTGTATGCGCGCGGCTTGTTGAGCTGATAGAGTCCAACGGCACTGCGGGCCAACGCACCGTTGCCGTCTATGCCGCCATGGGTTCCGAAGTCGACCCCGCCGCGTTTGCCGCCGCGCGTGGCTGGCGCGTAGCCTATCCATGCATGCTCTCGGCAAGCGACGCCGCCGCATGCAGCCAGCGCATGTGCATGCGGGCAGTCTCTGCCGGCGATGCGTCCGAGGCCCCGTTTATCGCCTACCCTACGCGGGCCTTCGCAGCCACGGACGTCGACAGCGACCACTTCCCCATCGTGCCCGCCGCCGAGCTCGACATGGTTGTCGTGCCACTCGTAGCCTTCGACCGCACCGGCGCGCGCCTGGGCTACGGCGGAGGCTGCTACGACCGCTACCTGCCCACGCTTTCGGCAACATGCCAGGTCGTCGGCATCGCCTTTGACGAGCAACGCGTCGACCACGTTCCCACCGATGCGCACGACCTGCCGCTGTCCCACATCGTCAGCGCCTAGCCGCCGCTGTATCGCACCCGCAAGATGAGCGTGGAAAATCTCCCACTTTGAGCCCCCTTAGGAGCTAAAAACGGGAGATTATCCACGCTCATTCAACAAGCGTCCGAAAATCCACGCTCGTCCGTCCGATTTTCCACGCTTGTGCAGCCAAACGCTCTGCAACTGCCTCAGCACGCACGCGGCACGCCGGCGACCTTGAGCTTGCGATCGAACTTTGTCGGATCCCTTAGATCATCCCAGCACAAGCGCACGATCTTGCAGTTATCAAGCAGCGAAAGCCTCGACTCGCGCTGGCGCTCATCGAACTGCGTCTTCGCGAGCTTGCCCTCCTCCGCTGCCTTCTCGCTTTTAACAAATCCGTCGAACTCCCCGATAATCAGCCGGTCGCCCACGCGCCACAAGTAGTCGACGCGATACGGTCGTCCCGGCTCAACCGGGTCGAACAGCTCAACTTGCAACTCCGGCGTCTGCCAGCCGCGCTCGATCATCAGGGCACGCGCCTTGGACTCGCCGCCGCTTTCCGACAGCCCATCGGCACATCGTGCAACCCTGCGCGCCGTCACAACACCGCGACGATTCAGGCCAAGCTTGTCGACAGTCTCAACGAGATGCTCCTTCGACAAAAGTTGCTCATGGAGCGCCGAATCCGCGATGATCAGTCCCTCGACAAACGATGCATCGACCAAGCAATCCGTAATCGTTTGATCGATATCGGTTACGGCGATATCCATCTGGGTGGCACGTGTTTGACGAGCATAGCGATGACGAATGACCTGAGAGCCCGGCGTCGTCGATTGGGCCAGCATCGCGGCGATATGGATGTGCGTCAAATTGGCATGCGAAACCGAAAGGCCATAGATAACAGCCGCCGTATAGGAGCAAAATGTCCAGTCGGGGTGCTTTTGCGCAAGCGCCCGCACCCGATGCAGATAACGCTGCCGAAACTTGAGCTCGGACCAGTATTCCGGACGCGCATACAGCCCCGGCATGACCGCTTCGAGACTTCCCGCCTCCGCCCGCCGCTGAATCTGCTTTGCCTCCGCCGCCGTGCGCGCGTACACGCAGCTCATCTGCTGTTCGCATGCTTTAATGTGACTTGCAAGCCTTTGATTCGCCGTCATGTTTCCCATGTCGCCTCCCAAATCTTGGAACGGCGCAAACGTACCAGACGGTTTCATGCGAAGTCTGACCAAATACCGTCCAGGCGCTGACCAAATGCTTGACGGTTTTGGACGTTTTAGGCTGATGTCTTATATCTGCAGGTAGGGCGGTTGTCGAGAGGTCCCTGTCTCCACATTTTGAGGCCTTGGTCCATCGGATTATCAGAAAGAAAAACCCGTCGAGATTCAAGACTACGCCAAATGCGACTTTGCCTCTGCACGCACCGTCGCTTAGCCGAGCCATCGGCATCTACATGCCTAAAAAATGAGCGTGGATAATCTCCCGTTTTGAGCCTAGTTTCAAGCCAAAAGTGGAAGATTATCCACGCTCGATTTGTAAATGTCCGAAAATCCACGCTCGTCCGTCCGGATATCCACGTTCGTCACGCCGCGAGCACAGCAACGGCCGCAGCAGCAACCACAGCTACAGCCTAGTGCTCCTCGCCGGCGCGGGCCAGGTCGTAGGGCGTGGTCTGGTAGACATAGTAGTTGAGCCAGTTGGTGTAGAACAGCTGAGCCTGGCTGCGCCAGACGTTACGCGGCTCGGCGGTGGGGTCGTCGTTCGGGAAGTAATGCGCCGGCACCTGAGGGTTAAGCCCGCGTTTCACGTCGCGCTCGTACTCCAAACGCAGCGTGTCGGTATCGTACTCGGGATGGCCAAAGACAAAGAAGCGGCGGCTGTCGGTCGACTTAACGATATACAGGCCCACCTCGTCGGACACGGCCACGACCTCAAGCTGCGGCTCGGCCTCCACGTCCTCGCGGCGCACATCGGTGTTGCGCGAATGCACGGCATAGAAACGGTCGTCAAAGCCGCGAACCAGCGGGCTTTGCGGCTTCACCAGATAATGCTCGAACACGCCGCTCGCCTTTGCCGGCAGGTCGTACTTCTGGATGCCGTAATGATGGTACAGGCCGGCCTGCGCGCCCCAGCAAATATGCAGCGTAGAGTGCACGTGCGTGGTGGACCAATCCATGATCTGGCAGAGCTCAGGCCAGTAGTCGACCTCCTCGAACGGCATCTGCTCCACCGGCGCGCCCGTGATGATCAGGCCGTCGTAGTGGATATCGCGGATATCGTCGAACGTGCGATAGAACGTCTCCAGGTGGCCGGCGCTCACGTGCGTGGCCTCGTGCGTCTTGGTGCGCAGCAGGTCCACCTCCACCTGCAGCGGCGTGTTGGAGAGCTTGCGCATGATCTGCGTCTCGGTGGCAATCTTGGTGGGCATGAGG
>DBEYTJ010000243.1:0-3325 GCA_048181065.1 Collinsella sp. | reverse complement strand
GAATCCTCAGCAGAAGGCTACGGTCTACCGCTTTGCCGAGGGCTGCGAGAACACCGCGAGCTCGCAGTTCCCGCTCGTGGGCTCCGAGCAGATCCAGGGCAAGCCGCTCAGCTACAACAACTATCTGGATGCCGACGCCGCCTGGAACCTGGTCCGCGAGTTCGACGAGCCTGCCTGCGTGATCCTCAAGCATCAGAACCCCTGCGGCTCCGCCGTGGCCGAGGACATCACGGCCGCCTACGACCGCGCCTTCGCCTGCGATCCCAAGAGCGCCTTTGGCGGCATCATCGCCTGCAACCGCGAGGTTCCCTATGAGCTGGTTGAGCACTTTGCCGATCAGAACAAGCAGTTCGTCGAGGTCATCATCGCCCCGAGCTACACTGCCGAGGCGCTCGAGCGCATGGCCAAGCGCCCCAACCTGCGCGTGTTGGCGACCGGCGGCGTGGACCACGGCGCCCAGGTGGAGCTGCGCTCCATCGATGGCGGCATGCTGGTACAGGAGGTCGACCACGTGACCGAGGACCCCGCGACCTTTACGTTCCCCACCGACCGCAAGCCCACCGACGCCGAGATGGCCGAGCTCGAGTTTGCCTGGAAGGTCTGCAAGGGCGTCAAGTCCAACGCCATCCTGGTCTCCAAGGGTAAGGCCGGCATTGGCATGGGCCCCGGTCAGCCCAACCGCGTTGACTCCGCACTGCTTGCCTGCGAGCGCGCCGAGGACTTCTGCGAGCGCGAGGGCGTGGAGAAGGGCGGCTTTGCCTGCGCAAGCGACGCATTCTTCCCGTTCCGCGACAACGTCGACGTGCTTGCCGCGCACGGTGTGACTTGCATCATCCAGCCCGGCGGCTCCAAGCGCGATGACGAGAGCATCCAGGCCTGCAACGAGCACAATATTGCTATGGTGTTTACGGGCGCCCGCCACTTTCGCCACTAAGTTCCGCCTTGGGACAAAATAATCTCCGCAAAAGACGGCTGCTCCGTTTGGAGGGCCGTCTTTTTGGTATAAGAGGACGGAATGACTAACACGAAAGGTACAACCATGCCCCAGATTGATGATGCCGAGCTGTTTGGCAATGCCGAGGATCAGCGTGCGTACGAGGAATTTTGCGCTAATCAGGAAGCGGTCGAGAAGTTTACGCTCGACAAGCCCGCGCTTGTCTGCCGTTGGCGCATGTCCAATAAAAAGGTGCCCATGCTCAATCGCCACATTCGCGCACTGTCCGAGCGCCTGGTGCAGGGCGAGCCGCTTACCCATAACATGCTCAGCTGGGCCAAACAGCACGTTGAGTGGTCGCTTGCCGAGGGCGATTACACTGCGCACGACGGCGTACTCATGCTGGTGATCGACATCAACGGCAACGCCGCCATGACGGTGGGGGAGTACGAGCCGCTCGCCGATACGTCGGCCAAGGCGCTGCGTGCCCGTTCCGCCGAGGCCCGCTCCGAGGCTGACGAAACTGGCGTGGCGCCCGAGCTGCTCGCCGCCGTCAACAACGGCGAGCTTGCCTTTGTGGCGCCGGCGGACGAGTTTCTGTGCGGCACGGCGACGCTCATCGAGCAGCTGGCCCAGACCAAGGGCATCCCGGTCGCGCGCGTAGATATTCCCGCACAGCTCAAGGGCGCCTTGTTCCTGGTGAGCGACGAGCACGGTGTGGTCCCCGCAACCGAGACGGACGCCGCCGAGGCCGACGCCGCTACGGTCGCCTTCTTCGCCGAAGGCTACGAAAAGCTCCGCGCCCGCCGCTAAATGATGTTTCTGGGACGGGGATTAAAAACTCATTTAATCCCCGTGCTCGTCGCGAGCGAGGGGCAAGCCCCTGACGCTCGCGAACAGTTCTGTCACCTTGGTGCCGCGCGAGGCGCGTACCTGCGGCTCCGCGGTCATAATGGGGCAAGACAACCAAGAGGGGAGCGGAATCCATGGCGCTAATCTATATCGTTGAGGACGACGAGCCCATTCGTCGCGAGCTTGCCGATATCCTTGCCCGTGCGGGTTTTGGGGTCGAGGCATGCGAATCATTCGAGCATGTCTCGCGCGATATTCTCGCCGCCGCGCCCGACCTGGTGCTGCTCGACCTCACGCTTCCCGTCAAGGACGGCCAGCATATCTGCCACGAGGTTCGCCGCGAATCCGAGGTTCCCATCATCGTCCTCACGTCGCGCACGACCGAGATCGACGAGGTCATGGCCATGACGCTCGGCGCGGACGACTTTGTTCCCAAGCCCTATAGCGCCCGTGTGCTCGTAGCGCGCATCAATGCCTTGCTGCGTCGCACCGCGGCGGCGGGCGAGCGCAGCACGCTTGTCCACAAGGGCCTGGAGCTCGATCTCGCTCGCTCCATGGTCACCAACATGCAGACCGGTACCAGTACCGAGCTCACCAAAAACGAGCTGCGTATTCTCTCGCTGCTTCTGAGCCGTGCGGGCAAGATCGTCTCGCGCTCGGCCATCATGCAGGACCTGTGGGACTCCGACGCCTTCGTGGACGACAATACGCTCACCGTCAACATCAACCGCCTGCGCACCACGCTCGAAAAAATCGGTATCAAGGGGTATTTGACGACGCACCGCGGCCAGGGCTATTCGGTCTAGGGGCCGGCTATGTCGTTCGCCAAATTCTTCAAAGATGCGCTGCTTCCCGTCGCCGTGTGGACGTGCGGCGTGCTGCTGAGCTGCTTTGTGCTGACGGTCGCCGGCGCACCCGTTTCCATCGTGGGCGTGGCGGTCGGCGTGTCCTTTATCTTTGGCATGCTGGGCATCGTGATCGAGTACGCGCGCCATCGTCGTTTTCTGCGCCAGCTGGAGCGTGCGGCAGAGGAGCTCGAGAGTCCCGCATGGGTGCAGGAGATGGTGCAATGTCCGACCTATGCCGAGGGCGAGCTCGAGTACGAGGTCTTGCGCCGGGTGGGCAAAGCCGCTTGTGACGAGGTTGCCGAAGGCAGGCGCCAGACCGATGACTATCGCGACTATATCGAGAGCTGGGTCCACGAGGCCAAGCTGCCTCTGGCGGCAGCCCATCTGATTTTGGAAAACCTGGACGGCAGCGAAGATGACCTGTCGCGCGTGGACGACCTGGCACGCGAACTTGCCCGCGTGGAGCGCTATATCGATCAAGCGCTGTATTACGCGCGCTCGGAAGTCGTGGAGCGCGACTACTTGATTCGCCGCTGGGATCTCAAGACCCTGGTGACGGGCGCGATTAAGGCCAACGCGCGCGAGCTCATCGCGGCGCACGTGGCCCCGGTGTGCGAGAACCTCGACTTTGAGGTCTTTACCGACGAGAAGTGGCTCGAGTTTATTCTGGGCCAGCTCATTCAGAACAGCA
>DBEYTJ010000242.1:0-9937 GCA_048181065.1 Collinsella sp. | reverse complement strand
ACAGGAGTCGCTCGAGCTCGTCGGGCGGCAGGTTGAGGAGCTCGTCGCCGGGACGGTGCAGGCAGACCTTCCTGAGCTTGCCGATCTCGGAAGGCACGTGCAGACCTTTCGTCATGGCCTCCTACCTTTCTTTCGGGCCTTACTGGCCGAATGTATCAGCGCCCCTCCGTATGGGACGCTGCTTGCTGACAGCTCTAGTTATATCCAAATACCACCCGCAATTCCACCTCGCCCCCGAACGGTCAGCAAAGTGCGATGAACGGTATATCGCATATGATTCCCCCATGATGCACTTCAGTTCTCTAAAGCATATTTTCAAAGGTAAACGTTCTTTTTTCTAAGGAATTAAGCTAGATTGCACAAATATTTTCATGTTTAAGAATTGCATAGCTAAAACGGTTTTCTGCATATATTTGTCGTTTGTCCACGATTCGATTTGGATTCGATTATATTCAGCTCGCAATCATTCTTATTCATACATCCTCATCAGTTGAGTATGGATATAGATTGTTTTCAAAACGAGTTGGACAGTTAGTTGCATGCCTTGACGGCGTAAGAAGTAGGTAAAGATACCGTTCGCACAATACGTCCGTGCCACAAGTCGACTAAATTGAGACAATAGTGAATAGGGTTAGGCTACCGTCCCCTGCGGGGACTGAACGGACAGATGCATATGCCGAGCAAAATCGAAAAAAAGCAAGCCGCCGCAAAGCTGCGCAAACCGCCGCGCGACTTCTCGTACACGCAGAACCGAGAGCTCAGCTGGCTACGCTTTGACAACCGTGTGCTCGACGAGGCTTTTGATGAGTCCGTGCCGCTGTTCGAGCGCCTTAAGTTCGTCTCGATCTTCGAGTCAAACCTCGATGAGTTCCTCATGGTGCGCGTGGGTGGCCTGTCCGACCTTGCCGAGCTCAAAAAACAGCCTGTCGACAACAAGAGCAATATGACCGCCTCCGAACAGGTCGATGCTGTCATGGCCGAAATGCCCGGGCTCCTTACCCGTTGGGAGTCCATCTTTAAGAACATCGAGGGCAAGCTCGACACCCTGGGCGTTCACCGCGCCCGGATCGATTCGCTTACGCCCGAGGAGCGCACCTTTGTAACCCGCTACTTCCAGGCCTACGTGTCGCCGGTCATCTCACCGCTGGTGATCGACCCGCGCCACCCCTTCCCCAACCTGCGCAACGGCGCGCTCTACCTGGCGTGCGGCCTGGACGGCGTCACCGACGAGGAAAGTCTGCTGGGCCTGATCGAGATTCCCGCCTCGATGAACCGCGTGGTCGAGATCCCCTCGCCCACCGGCACCTACTCCTACATTCTGCTCGAGGACGTCATCCTCGCCTGCCTGGACAGCTGCTTTGGCTCCTATAAGCCGCTGGATCGCGCGCTGATCCGCGTCACCCGCAATGCCGATATCGACCCGGACGGCGAGGGCGTCGAGGAAGAAGAGGATTACCGCCAGCACATGAAGCGCATCCTCAAGAAACGCTTGCGCCTGCAGCCGGTGGTGCTCGCCGTATCGGGCTCGCTCGAAAAGCCAACGCTCAAGACTATCCGCAAGGCGCTCGAGCTCTCGCGTCGCTCGGTCTTTACCTGCGATATCCCGCTCAACCTGGGCTATGTCTTTGGCATTGAGGGCAAGATTCCCGAGCACCTGCGCAACGAGCTGCTCTTTACGCCGTTTAAGCCGCAGCCCAACCCCACCATCGATATGACCCGCTCCATCCGAGAGCAGGTACTTCAGCACGACAAGCTGCTCTTTTATCCCTATGAGGCCATGAACCCCTTCCTGGATCTGGTGCACGAGGCCGCCTACGACCCCGAGTGCATCTCGCTGCGAATCACGCTCTACCGCGTGGCCAAGCAGAGCCGCCTGTGCGAGTCGCTGATCGATGCAGCCGAGAACGGCAAAGAGGTCACGGTGCTCATGGAGCTCCGCGCCCGCTTCGACGAGCAAAACAACATCGAGTGGGCCGAGCGTCTGGAAGAAGCGGGCTGCACCGTCATCTACGGCTCCGAGGGCTTTAAGTGCCACTCCAAGATCTGCCAGCTCACCTATCGCGAGGGCATGGCGCTTACACGCCTGACGCTTTTGGGCACCGGCAACTTTAACGAGAAGACGGCCAAGCTCTACAGCGACTTTATGCTCATGACCGCCCATCCCGGCATCGGCGAGGACGCCAACTTGTTCTTCCGCAACCTGTCGCTGGGCAACCTGCGCGGCGATTACCGCTTCCTGGGCGTGGCGCCGGTCGGCCTGAAGCCGCTCATCATGCGCGGCCTGGATCGCGAGATCCAGCGCGCCCTCGCTGGCGAGCCCGCCCGTGTGTTCTTTAAGCTCAACTCACTCACCGACCGCGAGGTCATCGACAAGATCGCCGAGGCGTCGTGCGCAGGAGTCCGCGTGGACATGATCATCCGCGGCATCTCGTGCCTCAAGCCGGGCGTTCCGGGCAAGACCGAGAACGTGCATGTCCGTTCTATCGTCGGACGCTTTTTGGAGCATGCGCGCGTTTACGCCTTTGGCGTGGACTCTGACATGATCTATCTGAGCTCGGCCGACATGATGACGCGCAACACCGAGCACCGCGTGGAGATTGCCTTCCCCGTGCTCGACCCCACCTGCCGTGCCCTGGTGCACGAGTACATGGGCATGCAGCTGCGCGACAACGTAAAGGCACGCAGCCTGACGAGTGACGGCACCTGGGTTCCCGTGGAGCGCAAAGAGGACGAGAAGCCCTTCAACTCGCAGGAAGCTCTGCTGGAGCGTGCCTATCGCAACGCCGAGGCCGCCGCGCAGCAGCGTGCGCAGGAGAAGGAACGTGTGGCCGAGGAGGCTATTCAGGCCGAGGTTGAACATAGGGCAGTTGCCAAACCGGAAGCGGTTGCCGCTCCCCCGGTGAATGAGCCCGAGGCTGCCGCAGGGCCCGCCGCGGAGAAAGCGCCCGAGGTTCAGAAGGTCCAGGCGACCGTCATTGAGCCCAAGCCCGCACCTGTACCTCGGCCCGAGCCGCAGGTCACCAAGCCCGCACCCGAGCCGAACGCCCGTCGCGATAAGCCCACCGGCAAGACCAAGGCCATCGAGCGCCATCGCCCCGGTCGCGTGCGCATGGGACTGGGTCTGATCGGCCTGGGTCTTAAGACGCTCATTACCGGCAAGACGAAATAGACGTTTGTAGAAGCAGTTTGTAGAAGCGCCCCGCATTTGAGGAAAGCCTCGGATGCGGGGCGCTTTTCCCTGCTACCATGGTGCGGACAACAACGCGAATGACAGGCAGGGATATGAAGCTCACTATAGAATCGATGACCTACGGAGCCGACGGGCTGGCGCACGCCGACAACGGCAAGGCCGTCTTTGTGCAGGGCGCCGTGGCAGGCGACACCGTCGAGGCCGAGGTCGTACAGGACGGCAAGTCGTTCATGCGCGCCCGCACCACCGAGATTCTGGAGCCAAGCCCCGATCGCATTCAGCCTCCCTGCCCCTTCGTGGGCATCTGCGGCGGCTGCTCGTGGGGCAATCTCTCACGCGCGACGCAGCTCGCCGCCAAGGAGCAAAACCTGCGTTCCACGCTCGAGCGCATCGGCAAGTTCGCTCCTGAGCAGGTCGATGAGCTGGTGCAGCCCATCCGCCATACCAAGGACGACTGGGGCTACCGCAATAAAATCGAGCTCGAACCGACCGTCGTCAACGGTCGCGTGCGCCTTGGCATGCACGGCGTCGATCCCAGCAAAATCGTGACCGTCGATTCGTGTCCGTTGTTCGACAAACGCTTCCCTAAGGCACTCAAATCGGTCGTCGGCGCGCTCAACTATCTGAGCGGCAGCCACGATCTGGGCCTTGAGCGCGTGGGCATTCGTGCCTCGCGTCGCACCAAGGCGCTCGAGGTCGCACTCTGGACGCCCACGGGTTCCTTCCCGCGCTCGCAGGTCTCCCGCGTGCTGGCGGACGCCGCTCATCCCACGAGCGTGGTGCGTGTGATGAGCAAGGGCGAAAAGAAAGCCCGCCGTGTCTCCAAAGTCGAGATGCTCGCCGGCGAGGGCTCGTGGACCGAGAATATCGCCGAAGGCCAGATGCGCTTATCTGCCCCGTCGTTTTTCCAGGTCAATACCAAGGGCGCCGAGATTCTGATTGAGCTCGTTATGGACGCCCTCGACCCGCAGGAAGACGAGCTAGCCGTGGACCTGTACTGCGGTGCCGGCACCTTTACCCTGCCGCTCGCCCGCCGCTGCGACTTTGTCGCCGCCGTCGAGGCCTACGGCCCGGCCGTGCGCGACCTGCGTCGCAACCTGGAGATCAACAAGCTCAATAACGTCGACGTCATCGGCGGCGACGCGGTGCGCGAGTTCCCCGATCAGGACGCCGACGTCTTGGTGGTCGACCCGCCGCGTGCGGGCCTCGCCCCCGAGGCAATCGACCTCATCGCGAGCACGAGTGCCCGTGATGTCGCCTACGTGAGCTGCGACCCGGCGACTCTGGCCCGCGACCTCAAGCGCTTTGTCGAGGAGGGCACCTTCTCCCCCGTCAAGATCACGCCGGTCGACCTATTCCCGCAAACCTTCCACTGCGAAACCGTCGTCCACCTCAAGCGCAACTAACCTAATCTGTTTGAGGGGCGGGGGTTCAGCAATCATCGAGTGGTGAATGATTGCTGAACCCCCGCCCCATTTCGCTGCTGGTTTACCGGTGGTTAACTGGAGCGCCGCAGTTTTGGCAGAAGGAGGCATTTGCCTCCAGCTTTGAGCCACACTGAGCGCAAAAATGAGCGGGCTCAACTGGCTGAGCATCATCGATCGCGGTCGGCACCTGCTGCGTCGGCGGGACCTGTTGCACGGGAGGCATTTGCTGGTACGGATTGGACTGCGGAGGCTGAGGCCTGTTCGATGATTCCTTGTTCAAGATAACAGCAAAGGCGACAGCCGCGACACCACCGAACACAGCTAGCAAAACGAGAAGATCGAATACCCTAAGGCCTATCATCGCAAATCAGCTCCTCATGTTGCGAAAGATGACGGATGCCGAAATTTTATCGCCGCGCCGCAAGCTCCTCCTAGTGCGCAACACCCATCCACCCTGCATGATTTTCAGGGGTGGGGATCAAAATCATTGGGGAATGGGGCGTGGCAAGCGGCGGTCTTCGGGGTATAAGACGGCTAATTGTATGCCGCCCTATGAAAGGAACCCTTATGCCCAGCGTTGCCGTTCTTGCCGCCGATGGCTTTGAAACGATTGAATGCCTGACCATGGTCGATGTCATGCGTCGCGGCGGCGTGCGCGCCACGCTCGTCTCGATCATGCCCACGCGCGAGGTCGTAAGCTCGCTGCAGATTCCCGTAACCTGCGATGCACTCTTTGACGAGATTAACTTTGACGAGTATGACTGCGTCGTGCTGCCCGGCGGTCTGCCCGGCGCCACCAACCTGCGCGCCGACCAGCGCGTCTGCGACGTAGTCTGCGAGTTCGCCGCGACCAAGCATGTTGCCGCCATCTGCGCCGCCCCGTTTATCCTGGGCGAACTCGACCTGCTCGAGGGACGCCACGCCACGTGCTTCCCCGGCTTTGAGAAGAGCTTCCCCGAGGGCGCCTATACCGGCGACAAGGTCACGCACGACGGCAACATCATCACCGCCAGCGGCATGGCCCAGTCACTCCCCTTTGCACTTGAGTTGCTGCGCACGCTCGCCGGCGACAAGGCCGTCGAGAAGGTTGCCGAGGGCATTCAGCTATGATTTTGGCTTCGCAATCACCGCGCCGCATCGAGTTGATGCGCGAAGCGGGCTACGACATCCGCGTCATTCCCGCTGACATCGACGAGACTCCTTTTGATGACGAGGCCCCGCTTACGCTTGTCGAGCGCTTGGCTCGCGCCAAGGCTGCCGCCGTTGCCGCCGAGCACGCCGAGCCCAATGAGCTGACCATCGCGGCCGACACCATCGTCACCTTCGATGGCAAGCTTTTGGGCAAGCCGACAAACGAGGACGAAGCCCGCAACATGCTCCACGAGCTCTCGGGGCGCACGCACCAGGTCGCAACCGGCGTCTGCATCGTTAGAGCCGGAGACGTCACAGCCCCGCACGCCGCCGAGAGCCTGTCGTTTGTCGATGTGACCGACGTGACGTTCTATGAGCTCACCGACGAGCAGATTGAGCGCTACGTCGTCTCAGGCGAACCCATGGACAAAGCCGGCGCCTACGGCATCCAAGGCGTCGGCGGGCGCATGCTCGTGCATGATATTTCGGGCGACTTCTACAACGTGGTGGGCCTGCCCATCGCTCGCGTCGCGCGCGCGATTCAAAAACTATCGTAATTGCATCTGGCGCTGGATATCCCCCAGCGCCTACAATTTCGGCGTACCGTACGGATCCCGACCGGGCATAAGGCGCGGCGGAAAACCGATAGGAGAAAACATGGACATACTGCTCGAAGCCATCGATGTTTGCAATGTCGATGGCTTTTGCTTTGGCAACTATACGGACGAGGAGGCCGGCACCGGTTGCACCGTAATCGTGGCACCCGAGGGCGCCACCGGCGGTGTTGACGTTCGCGGCGGTGCCCCGGCATCGCGCGAGACCGACCTGCTGCGTCCCGAGAACACCGTGGACAAGGTCCACGCCGTCTGCCTTTCGGGCGGATCGGCCTTTGGTCTGGAGGCCGCAAGCGGCGTCGCCCGCGAGCTCGAGAGCCGCGGTATCGGCCTTCCCGTCGGCCCCACGCAGGTGCCCATCGTGTGCTCCAGCTGCATCTTCGACCTCGCCTTTGGCGACCCCGCCGTACGCCCCGATATTGAGGCTGGCATCTCCGCCGTGCGCGAGGCGCTCGACAACACCCCCACCACGCTCGAGCAGGGCAATGTAGGTGCCGGCACCGGTGCCACCGTGGGCAAGCTCATGGGCCCCGCCACCTGCATGAAGGCCGGCCTAGGCGCTGCCGCCGTGGCACTCGGCTCTGTTAAGGTGGGTGCCGTGGTCTCGGTCAACGCCTGCGGCAATGTCGTCGACCCCTTCACCGGTGAATGGGTCGCTGGCATGCGCGCCGCGGCCGACAGCGACCAGATCGTCGACATGGAGCTCGCTGCCTTTGCCGCCGCCGGCTCTATGCAGATGCCGCTCGACCGCACCAACACCACCATCAGCTGCATCGTCACCAATGTTGAGCTCACTAAGGCGCAGGCTACCAAGGTCTCCCAGATGGCAGCAGACGCCTATGCGCACGCCATCCGCCCCACGCACACCACCAACGACGGCGATACCATCTACACCCTCGCCAGCGGCAAGCTAGACGCTCAGACAAGCGCCGCCGTACCCCTGGACCTGCTGGGCATGCTCGCCGTAAGGGCCCTGGAAACTGCCATCGCAAACGGAGCCAAAACCGCCAAAACCTCCCACGGCATCCCCGGCGCCGCGAAGTAGTCCACTCGACCGCCCGTCCCCGACCGACTACCAACTAAGATCTTTTCAGCCCAGGCCCCTGTGTACCGCGCGTCTAAGATCTTCAAATTCAGGCAGCCCGACAATCGATTCTTATAGCAAAGGCCCCTTGGCCTTTAGTTTGATACAAGTTCCGCACGAGCCGGAAAGCACTTAATGTGCTTTCCGTGCGAGCAGGACTGTTCGCAGTAGCAAACTAAAGGCCAAGGGGCCCAGTCAACCTATCAACAGCGATTACTCAGCAGTTAGTTGAATTTGAAGATCTTTGAGGCAAGATGGTATAGGCCGAGTGTGGTTTTGTCTCCGGCCCGTCCACGCAGGTTGGTAAAGAATCCGACCACGCCGTAGCGAGCGCGACGATACATGCGCTCGTCGTACTCCTTCAGGTCCTTCCACAGCGTCTTCAGGCGCTCATCGGCACAATCTTCCTCGGAAAGCTTGGTGAGCACCGAGCAAATCGCCATCATCATGGTGAAGTAGCCCATCATGTACGAACGCAGACGCGAGGACTCAACGTCCTGGTACAGGTGGAACGATTCCATCATGATGCGCGTTACGCGGAACTGCTGACCCAGGCGCTTGATCATCGTGGCCTCATTGACGCTCTGGCCCTCGCGACCGATAAAGTAGCGATAGAGGTCGATGTCGGCGTAATACATGGTCTTGCAGCGCGGCAGCGGCACGTATGCGTAGATATTATCCACGTAGAACGTGTGTGCCGGCATAGGCAGATTGGACTCACGCAGCACATCGGTGCGATAGCACAGGCTGTGCATGAGCAGGTTCTGATCGGGACGGAAGTGTCCGATCTGGTCCCAAGAGAAAATCTTTTTGCGCGGCAGTGCAAACTTGTAGCCAATCGCGGTGTGCGTGCCCTCGTAAACCTTCTCGTACACGTAGTTCGAGATAAACAGGTCGACGTGCTGGTCGCGCTCCTCAAAGCCACGCAGAATCGACAGCATGGTCGAAAGCGCTGCACCGTCGAGCCAGTCGTCCGAGTCGACAACCTTGTAGTAGGTGCCCTGCGCCTCGCGCAGACCCGAAAGGACGGCAATACCGTGGCCGCCGTTCTCCTGGTGCACCGCGCGGATGATTCCAGGATAACGTGCCTCCCACTCGTCGGCCTTGGCGGCCGTCTCGTCCTTGGAGCCGTCGTCCACCACGATAATCTCGATATCAGTGGCGTAATTGCTCCCCTCCAAGATGGAGGTGATGCAATGGTCCATGTCCTTGGCGGCGTTATACGAGGGAATACCGAATGTTATGACTTTATGCATGGCAGGCGATAATCTCATCCGAAAGATCGAGGGCGGAATTGGTCACGGCGTCCATATCGTAGTAACGATACTCGGCCAGACGACCCACCGGGTGGAAGTTCGTCAGGTTCTGGACGCGCTCGAGATAGCGCTCGTAGAGCTCACGGTTCTCGGGCTCCAGGATAGCGTAGTACGGCGTCTCGCCCGAGCCGGGCGTATAGGCCTTGGAGTACTCCTTCATGATGGTGGTCTTGCCGGGCAGGACCTGACCGGTCATGTTCTTGAACTCGGTGATACGCGTGTAGTCCTCGCTCGTGGTGTAGTTGACGGTGCCCACGGGCTGGAACTGGTCCATATCGAGCGTCTCGAACTTCATATCGAGCGTGCGGTACGTCAGCGCGCCCAGGTCGAGGTTGAACAGCTCGTCGAGTGGACCGGTGTAGACGATCTCGCCACCATAGACCTTGCCGTCAATCTTGACGGTGGTCTCGTCGATTTCAAAGAGGTCACGGGCGTCCACGTCGCAGAACACATCAATCAGATCGTGATCGAGCATATGCTCGAACAGCGCGGTATAGCCGTCCTGCGGCATGCCCTGGAAAGGAGCCTGCGGGAAGTAGCGATCGTCATCGCCCACAAAGACGGGGACGCGGCCGGTGATCGAGGGGTCGATCTGATCGGGCGTCTGGCCCCACTGCTTCATGGTGTAATGCAAAAAAACGTTCTCGTAGACGTAATCGGCGACCTCGGCAAGATCCGGGTCGTTCTTCTTGCGCAGCTCCATGATGGGCACCTTGACGTCCTTGCCAAAGGTCTCCACGAGCTTCTGATACAGTTCCTCGCCGCGCTCATCGCCAAAGGCAAGCTTAAGGCTCGCATGGTTAAAGGGCACGGGCATAAGGGTACCGTTGATGTTGGCGAGCACCTTGTGCTGATAGTCCGTCCACTTGGTAAAGCGCGACAGGAAGTTATGCACGCGCTCGTTAAAGGTATGGTAGATGTGCGGACCATACTCGTGGACCAGGATTCCCGCCTCGTCAGTGCAGTCGTAGGCGTTACCCGCAATGTGGCTACGGCGCTCCAAAACGGCAACGCGATAGCCGATGGTCTCGGCGAGACGGCGGGCGCAAACGGCACCGGCATAACCGGCGCCGACAACGATCATGTCGTACGCACCGGCATTAAAGCCTTCAGGCAGGCCTGAGGTAATCTGCATCGATACTCCTTGTCAAAAGCCACACGCTTTTTAACTGGGC
>DBEYTJ010000241.1:0-5107 GCA_048181065.1 Collinsella sp. | reverse complement strand
ATTGGCCTGGACACCCGTCCGGTCTTCAAGCGCGTGCCCGGTACCGAGCACTTCTATTCCGAGCTCCCCGATGAGGTGCTCAAGGCAAATGGTTTGACCCCTCACGCGGAGGTGATGTAGATGAGCGAGACCGCAGTCAACGGCGTCGAGCCGATCATCTTCCTTGATGACGTCCACGTCACCTTTAGGACCCGTACCGGTTCGATTCTGCACCCCAACCTGGTTCACGCCGTCCAGGGTGTAACGATTAAGCTCATGCCCGGCCAGACGATCGGCATCGTCGGCGAGTCCGGTTGCGGAAAGTCCACCACCGCCAACGTCATGTGTGGCCTGCAGGCCCCCACGAGTGGCAAGGTCTACTTTAAGGGCAAGGACGTTACTAAACGTACCGCCGAGGACCGTCGCCACATGGGCCGCGTCATCTCGGTCGTGTTCCAGAACCCGGCCACGGCGCTCAACCCCCGCATGGTCGTTCGCGAGCAACTGCTCGACCCCATGCGCGTCCACAACTTGGGTACCGAGGCCGAGCAGGAGAAGCGCGTCAAGGAGCTCTTGGAGCTCACCGGTCTGCCCAGCTCTGCCGCCGAGGTTCTTCCCGGCCAGCTTTCGGGCGGCCAGCGCCAGCGCGTCGCAATTGCCCGTGCCCTGTCGCTGAACCCCGATGCCATCATCGCCGACGAGCCCACCTCGGCTCTGGACGTTTCGGTCCGTGCGCAGATTCTGAACCTGCTGACCGACCTTAAGAAGGAGCTCGGCCTGGCCATGGTGTTCATCAGCCATGACATCCAGACGGTCCGCTATATCTCTGACGACATCATCGTTATGAATGGCGGCAAGATCGTCGAGCATGGCGAGGCCAAGCAGGTCTTCCAGCACCCTCAGGACCCCTACACCAAGATGCTGCTCGGCGCTGCGCCGTCGCTGCTGCATCCCAAGCTCGGCGAGTAGCCTCGCTTTCCCTCCCGTGCGCCCGGTTCCCTTGCCGGGCGCACCTCCGTTGCGATTTCGAAAGGTTGGGTTCACGAGCCATGCCAAGTGCTCAAGAGCTACAACAGCAATTTGGTGATTATCGAGGCGCTATGCCCCGTCCATCGGATTTCGATCTCTTTTGGAAGGATCGCATGGCCGAGGCCGACACCGTCGAGCTCGACTACGCGATCGAGGCGGCTTCGGTTGCGGATTCCGCGACCTGTCGGTTTTTCGACCTCTGGTATACCGGCATGTGTGGTGCACGCCTGCATGCCAAGTACCTCAAGCCGGTCTCGGAGGAGCCCATGCCGCTGGTGCTTCAGTTCCATGGATATCCGGGTGCGAGCCGCAGCTGGTTTGAGCAGGCGTCGTTTGCGGGCATGGGCATGGCGCTCATTGCTCTCGACTGCCCCGGCCAGGGTGGCCCCTCCGAGGATATTGGTGGATTTGAGGGCACGACGGTCGCGGGCCATATCGTCGCCGGTATCGACGGCGACCCGGCCAATCTCTACTATGTCCGCTTGCACCAGGATATCCGCATTCTGTGCCGTATCGTTCGCGAGCTCGAGGGCATCGATCTTACCCGCGTGTATGTGAACGGGGCATCGCAGGGCGGCGGTTTGGGTATTGCGACCTGCGCGCTCAATAGCGATTTGGTTGACCGCGCGGCCATCCTCTACCCCTTCTTATCGGACTTCCGCCTGGTTTGGGATCTGGACGCCGACGATATTGCCTACGAGGGTCTGCGCTATTGGTCGCGTTGGTTTGACGAGGACTCGACTCGTATCGAGGAAGCCTATGACAAGCTGGCGTACTTCGATTCCAAGAACTTTGCCCCCATGGTCAAGTGCCCCGTGCTGTTTGGCACGGGCACAGCCGATATCGTCTGTCCGCCGGCAACGCAGTTTGCGGTGTACAACAACCTGTCCTGCGAGAAGCGCCACGAGTTCTTTGAGGGCTTTGGCCACGAGGAGATTCAGGACTTTGATGATCTGATCATTCCGTTTTTCTGCAAGGGAGGGGAGGCTCATGTCTAAGTGCGAGAGCAATGTTGACGAGCTGATAATCCCCGGGCTCGTGGGAATTCCTGGAACGGTTTCGTCAAGGCTCGCAGAATATCGGGACTGGCACGGTGATGTCCAAGCAGGTGTTTCTGATTTAGAGACATGCGCTTCGAATCTTGAGATTCAAGGTCTGGCCATTACGGCGATTGACTTTGTTAACCCCTGCGCCCGTTACTCGGAGGTTTCCTTTGAACTCGGTGACGATGCGGTCCACGCTCGTTTGATTGAGCCTGTTGGTCGTGCCCGAGTATCTGAGCGTGTGCCGCTGTGCCTGATGTTCCACGACATCGATCGGCCTGTGCGCGGCTGGCATCACATGACGAGATTTGCCGCCATGGGGTATGCCGTCCTCGCGCTGGATGACGATGTTGCTGGTGCGGACGACCTGCAGCAGGGGATTACCTCGCCTGCTTTTGTCGAGCGCGTCCGTTGGGGCTGCGCGTTGGCGAAGGTCGCGCGCAATCTTGATGGCGTGGACCCCGACCGCATTTTTGCATGGGGCGAGGGTCTTGGCGGCGGAGTTGCGCTGGCGGTTTCTGCTCTGGACGAGCAGGGCCTTGCCTGCACGGCGGTTGCCAATCCAGTTCCCGGTGGCCTCGAGGCGCTGTCGTCTCGGGCGCGCGGATCGGTGCTCATAGGCACATCGCTTATGGATACCGTGAGCGACCCCAAGGGACAGTTTGCCGTATTCAACGGTCTTGAGTGTGACCGGAGGCATATCATCTATGCCAAATACGCTCACGAGCGCATCAATGCGTTCGAAAACGAAGTCGTCGACTTCTTTAACCAAACGTTCTACCCGTGTTCTTTGGCCTAGACGGCCTGGACACTGCCAACAAGAGTGGGCGGCATAGGGCCGCTCGCCAGACAACTAAGGAGATTCTTGTGGCAACTCAGAAATTCACCGGCGTTATCCCTCCCGTCGTTGTTCCCGATACCGAAGACCACCAGCTCGATGTTGCCTCCTTTGAGCGCAGCATCAACCGCATGATCGATGCCGGCGTCGATGGCCTGTTCTTCCTGGGATCCTCGGGCGAGGTCGTCTTCTCCACCGACGAGCGCCGTCGCCAGATTGTCGCCGAGGCCGTGCGCATCGTTGATCACCGTGTGCCTGTTCTGGTCGGCATCATCGACACCGAGACCGAGCGCATGATCGAGCACGGTAAGGTCGCTCAGGAGCTGGGTGCCGACGCGCTTGTCGCCACCTGCCCGTTCTATGCCCTGCAGGGCATGACCGAGGTCGAGGAGCACTTCCGCATCCTTCACGAGGAGCTCGACCTGCCTATCTTCGCCTACGACATCCCCGTGTGCGTCCACACCAAGCTCCCCTGGAAGCTCCTTGCTAAGCTCGGCGCCGAGGGCGTCCTGGCCGGCGTCAAGGATTCCTCGGGCGATGATATCTCGTTCCGCTACCTCGTTCAGGAGAACGAGAAGAACGGCCATCCGATGAGCATCCTCACCGGTCACGAGGTTGTTGTCGACGGTGCCTACCTCGGTGGCGCCGACGGTTCCGTCCCGGGTCTCGCCAACGTTGAGCCCGAGGGCTACGTGCGTCAGTGGAAGGCCGCTCAGGCCGGCGACTGGGCTACCGTCAAGGCCGAGCAGGATCGCCTCAATGAGATTTCGCACATCTGGGATGTCACCTCGGGCGTCCAGGGCTATGCCGGTGGCGTCGGCGCCTTCAAGACCGCTATGAACCTCATGGGTATCTTCGACAGCCCGACCATGCCGCGCCCGGTGAAGGCCATGACCGGCGAGAACGTCGAGGCGATTAAGAAGGTCCTTCAGGACAACGGTCTCCTGTAAAGCTTCCCCAGGCACCCGACCTCGCCGTTCAACCGTGCGGCCATGACCCATTAGGTCAATGGCCACACGGTTTCTCGGCGATCTCGGGCACCTGGAAAACCTTTACCGCGCTGTGACGGCTAGCCTGACGGCGCATTTCCTGTAGTTGTTTTTTATCTCCGAAGGAGAGCGACATGGAGAACAAGTACGTCTGCTCTGTCGATATCGGCGGAACTAAGATCGCGACCGCCATCATGGAGTACCCGGCTGACGGCAGCGTGCCCCATCCCGTTTTTGAGGCCGAGGTTCCTACTGAGGCCCAGGAGGGCGGCGAGGCCGTCTTCCAGCGTATCGAGGCGTCCATCAAAGCTGCTCTCGAGGCGAATCCCGATGTCGAGGTCCTCGGTGTCGGTATCGGTGCCGCCGGTGTCGTCGATCCCAAGACGGGCGCCATCGCGTATGCCAACGAGATCATGCCCGGCTGGTCCGGCGTTCAGTTGGGTCCGCGTCTGCGCGAGGACCTTGGTCTTCCCGTTGCCGTGGTGGGCGACGTGCAGGCTCATGCTCTGGGCGAGGCCCACTGGGGCGTCGGCAAGGGCAAGTTCTCCGTCTTGTGTCTGGGCATCGGTACGGGCATCGGCGGCGCATATGTCGAGAACGGCCGCGTGATGCAGGGCTTCCATGGTGCTGCTGGTCATATGGGCCACATCGAGTGCTCGGCTGCCGCTGGCATTCCCTGCGCCTGCGGACGTTCTGGCCATCTTGAGTCGGTTGCTTCGGGCACTTCCATTGGTCGTATGTACGATGAGCGCTTTGGTCGCGTCGACCCCAGCCGTCCTTCGGTCGGTCGCGACGTGAACGACCTGTGCCGTGCGGGCGACGCAAAGGCGACCGAGGTCATCCATGACGCCGGCTTTGCGCTGGGCGCCAGCTTGGGCTCGCTTGCCAACATCTTGGATCCCGAGGTTATCGTGCTTTCGGGAGGTGTGATTCACCAGGGTCCCGATTGGCGTTCGCAGACGTGGAAGGATTCGGTGCACGAGGGCTATGCCAGCCAGGCGCTCGATCCGCTTCAAGACACGCCGATTCTCATCGGGTCTCTGGAGGGCGATGCTCCGCTTATCGGTGCCGCCGAACACCTTCTTGCGTCGTTGAAGTAAACATAACTACCAAGTGCGCCTTCTGAGGTGCCGCAGATTGACGTGAAAGAGGAGCGAAGCGTACTTCGGTACGCGAGCGACGGTTTGAACGTCAAGGTGCGGTGTCTCAGAAGGCTGTTTTGAGAAAGG
>DBEYTJ010000240.1:0-7198 GCA_048181065.1 Collinsella sp. | reverse complement strand
GGATTACGGGGCTGAACCTGAATGAGCCAACCACACCCCCTATTTTCAAATCATAGCGAGCCTTCTACCTGCGGTTTTCTTTTTACCAATTTCGGCATGGTCGGCAATCCGTCGTTCAGCCCCGTAATCCGGCATAGTTTTAAGTTAGTCGTTGGGGACGTTCTTAAGTTAGTCGTTGGGGACGTTCTTAAATGACTAGGCAAACAAGAACGTCCCCAACGACTATCAGCACAAGGAGTGTCCCCAAGTGCCAAAACGACTAGTCGGACAACGCCGATGTTTTGGCGAAGTCAGCGAAAACCCGCCAGAGCGAGCAAGGTGCCTTGAAACAAGGTGGCATTGACCTTCTGGTCATGCCGCCGAAGTTGAAAGGCAGATTGCCGCTCTGGCGGGTTTGCAGCGTCGAGCGGTTACGGCGTTTGGCAAAACGCCGTAACTTAATAAGTTTGGTACCTTGACATTCATTTCTCATGCTCCTAGATTGGTTAGGCACAAAACAATTCCACTACCTAACTAAAGAAAGGAGCGGCACTAATTCATGTGCGATGAACCTCTTAGCCTTTGTTCGCACGAGCCCGGCGGCGACCCGTCACAGCCGGCGGATGTACCCGAAGCGGTTAGCTCGGAAGACAAGCTTGCCAAGCGCATCCTGAGCGGCCTGGGTTTTTGCGGCCATTACATGCATTTTCATGGCGGAGGCGTGTCCGGCAAGGCGCCCATCATCTGCCTGCTGGCCAAGCAGCCCGGCGGCGAGATGTCGCAGCAGGAACTCGGCATGCACTTTGACCTCAAGCCGGGGTCGCTTTCCGAGATCCTGTCCAAGCTCGAGGTCAACGGTCTCATCGAGCGCAGCCGTAACCCCAAGGATCGACGGCAACTCACCATTCGCCTGACCGAAACCGGCCGGGAAAACGCCCGCATCGACCAGGCGGCCCGCATCCGCTTTAGAAAACGGGCCTTTAGCGCGCTCACCCACGACGAGCGTGAGGACCTCGCCGAAATGCTCGATAAAATCCGTGTAACCTGGGAGGAACTGGATGATTAAAACCCTCATGGGCAGCATCCGCGACTATATGAAAGTCGCTGTTGCCACGCCATTGCTCGTGCTTGGCGAGGTGCTCTGCGAGATGCTGATTCCATTTATCACCGCCAACCTGATCGACGCCATCAAAGACGGCACCACCGTAGCCGAGATGCTTCCCACCGCAGGCTTTTTGGTGCTCATCGCGCTGACGTCGCTTGCTTTTGGCGCCGCTGCCGGCGTCACCTGCAGCCATGCGAGCTGCGGCTTCGCCAAGAACCTGCGTCACGACCTGTTCTACAAGATCCAGACGTTCAGCTTTGCCAACATCGATGAGTTCTCGAGCTCCTCGCTCGTCACGCGTCTGACCACTGACATCAACAACGTTCAGCAGGCCTTTATGATGATCATCCGTATCGCCGTGCGCGCGCCGCTGGTCTTGATCTTCGCCTTTACCATGGCATTTATCATGGGCGGCAGCGTCGCCATGGTCTACCTGGTCATCATTCCGCTGCTGGGCTTTGGACTGTTCTTTATCATCTTTAAGGTACGCCCCATCTTCTCGCGCGTGTTCCACAAGTACGACGCCCTTAACGAGTCCGTCGAGGAAAACGTCACCGGCATGCGCGTGGTCAAGAGCTACGTGCGCGAAGACTTTGAGAAGGAGAAGTTCGCCACCGCCGCGCGCGACGTCCAGATGGACTTCACCCGCGCCGAGAAGCTGCTCGCCTTTAACAACCCCATGATGAACATCTGCGTCAACGGCGCATTTGTCGTCATCATCTACCTGGGATCCAAGCTCATCATCACGAGCCAGGGCACGCTGTTCGACGTGGGCCAGCTCTCCTCGATCTTTACCTATGGCTTCCAGATCCTCATGAGCCTGATGCAGCTGTCGATGATCTTTGTCATGGTGACCATGGCCGACGAATCGGCGCACCGCATTACCGAGGTGCTGGCCGCCGAGCCCACGATCGCCGATCCCGCCGAGCCCGTGCTCGAAGTTGCCGACGGTTCCATCGACTTTGACCACGTGAGCTTTAAGTATTCCGCGCATGCGAAGCGCCAGGCGCTCGACGATATCGACCTGCACATTAAGAGCGGCGAGACCATCGGCATCATCGGCGGTACCGGCTCGGCCAAGTCCACGCTTGTAAACCTCATCGCCCGTCTGTACGACGCCACCGAAGGCACCGTGCGCGTGGGCGGCATGGACGTGCGCGACTACGAGCTGGACGCCCTGCGCCACCAAGTGGCCATGGTGCTACAGAAAAACGTGCTGTTTAGCGGCACCATTGCCGAGAACCTGCGCTGGGGCGACCCGAACGCCACCGACGAGGAAGTCCGCGAGGCGGCACATCTGGCCTGCGCCGATGAGTTTGTCGATGGCTTCCCCAAGGGCTATGACACCTGGATCGAACAGGGCGGCTCCAATGTTTCCGGCGGTCAGAAGCAGCGCCTGTGCATTGCGCGTGCCCTGCTGCGTCGCCCCAAGATCTTGATCCTGGACGACTCCACCAGCGCTGTCGACACCAAGACCGACGCCAAGATCCGCGCAGGGTTGGCAAGCTATCTGCCCAACACGACCAAGCTCATCATCGCCCAGCGCATTAGCTCCGTGCAGGACGCAGACCGCATCATCGTCATGGAGGGCGGACGTATCGCTCAGATCGGCAGCCATGACGAGCTACTCAAGACGAGCGAGATCTACCGCGAGACCTTCACCTCGCAAAACAAGATGTCTGCCGAGGGCGAAGGGGCCGGCGAGGCCGACACCGAGGCATCCGCAACGCAAGCTCAGACCCAGGAAGGAGGCGAGGCACATGAGTAAGGCAACGACCGCCGAGCGCGCACTCAACCGCAAGGGCGGCACCATGTCGCGCCTCATCAAGACGCTTTTTGGCTTCTACCCCGTGCTTTTGCCCCTCGTCGTCGTCGGCGTGGTGCTCTGCGCCATCATCAACTCCATCGGCGCGACCTTCCTTCAGAGCGCCCTGCAGATTATTAGCGAATCGTGGCAGTCGGGCGATTGGGAAGCCGCACAGCCCAAGATCGCACAGCTCGTGACCACCCTCGCCTGCATCTACGGCGTCGGCATCCTATCCTCGCTGTTCTGGAACCGCGCCATGGCCATCGTCACGCAGGGCTCGCTCGAGAAGCTGCGCGAGAAAATGTTCAACCGCATGCAGGACTTGCCGATTCGCTACTTCGACACGCACCAGCGCGGCGACATCATGAGCCACTACACCAACGACATCGACACGCTGCGCCAGATGATCAGCCAGTCGCTGCCCAACCTGCTCATGACGACTATCGTCATCGTCACGGTGTTCTTTATCATGCTGTACTACAGCGTGTGGATGTGCCTGGTCATTATTGCCGGCGTCGCCTTTATGACCTTTATGACCAAGCTGCTCGGCTCCAACTCCGCGCGCTTCTTTATTGCGCAGCAGACCGAGCTCGGCGTGGTCGAGGGCCATATCGAGGAAGTCATGAACGGTCAGAAGGTCGTCAAGGCATTCTGCCACGAGTCTGCCGCCGAGGCCGATTTTGACGAGCGCAACGAAAAGCTCTTCGAGGTCTCGCAAAAGGCCAACATGTACGCCAACATCCTCATGCCCATCCTTATGAACCTGGGCAACCTGCTCTACGTGCTGGTCGCACTGGCCGGCGGCATTTTCCTGGCGCTGGGCGTGCCCAACCTGAGCATCTCGGGCATGGCGCTGTCCATCGCCGTCGTGGTGCCGTTCCTCAACATGACCAAACAGTTCTGCGGACAGATCGGTCAGATCTCGCAGCAGATCAACGCCGTGGTCATGGGCCTCGCCGGCGCCGACCGCATCTTTGAGCTCATCGACGAGAAGCCCGAAGCCGACGAAGGCTACGTAACGCTCGTCAACGCGCAGGTGAACCCCGATACCTGGCAGCTCGAGGAGGCCGACCACCATACCGGCATGTGGGCATGGAAACATCCGCATCGCGCAACCGGCGAGATCGAGTACGTGCCGCTGCGCGGCGACCTGGTCATGGACAACGTGGACTTTGGATACACACCCGACCATGAGGTGCTGCACGGTGTGTCCGTGTTTGCCAAGCCGGGCCAGAAGGTCGCGTTTGTCGGTGCCACCGGTGCCGGCAAGACGACCATCACCAACCTCATCAACCGCTTCTATGACATCGCCGACGGCAAGATTCGCTACGACGGCATCAACGTCAACAAGATCCGCAAGGCCGATCTGCGCCGCTCGCTGGGCGTGGTGCTGCAGGACGTGAACCTGTTCACCGGCACCGTGATGGATAACATCCGCTACGGCAACCTGGACGCCACCGACGAGGAGTGCATCGCGGCAGCCAAGCTCGCGGGCGCCGACGACTTTATCACCCGACTGCCCGACGGCTACGACACTATGCTCACCGGCAACGGCGCACAGCTGTCGCAGGGCCAGCGCCAGCTGATTTCGATCGCACGCGCTGCCGTCGCCGATCCGCCGGCAATGATCCTGGACGAGGCCACGAGCTCCATCGACACCCGCACCGAGGCTATCGTGCAGGCAGGCATGGATAAGCTCATGGAGGGCCGCACGACGTTTGTCATCGCGCACCGCCTGTCCACCGTGCGCAACTCCGACGCGATCATCTGTCTGGACCATGGCCGCATTATCGAGCGCGGTAACCACGACGAGCTGATAGCCAAGCGCGGGTATTACTACCAGCTGTACACGGGTGCGTTTGAGCTGGAATAGCTCAAAACAGCCCTACGCTCCCAACGGAGCTCCCCGAGGGAGACGGGGTGTTTGCTCCGTGCTCAAACATTCTCGCTGCGCTGCGAAACTGCGCGCGGAGCAAACACCCCGTCTCCCTCGGGGAGCTCCTGCGCGCACGGTCTTTTCTCGCAGCTTGAAAAGAAGTGGTGAGGCCCTGGCCGTTTGGCCAGGGCCTCGTTTTGTAAGGGCGGCAAAAGTAGTCAAAAAGCCCCGTCCCAAATGAGCTATTTGAGAAGCTGAGCCATGGCGTTGACGAATTTTTGTACTTGGAGAGTTGGCTCGAGCGGGTAGTGCAGAAAGACCGGCACCTCGCGTCCGCATAGGAACGGCACGCCTACAAAGGCCGGGTGCACCCCCGACCACGCTCCACAGGTGAGCACCGCGTCACCCTTTTCCTCTGCCTCGTTAAAGAGCGCAAAGTCGAAGCTATCCACATCGATCACGTCCACGCCGCCGTCGGCTAACAGGTCGATACGCAGGCTGTCCATGGCATCGTTGCCGTGACGGAGCACGCGCAGGCGCATGCCTTCCAAGTCGGCGACCGTGATGCGCGTCTTGCGCGCCAGCGGGCTCGTGCGCGGTAGGTCGATATAAAACGGCACGTTGACAATGCTGAGCTTTTGGCAGGCATCACCCCAGCGTGGGGTAGAAAAACTCGACTGCACCACATCGACCTCGCGGCCCAAGCTGCGCATGACGGTCTCGCGCTCGTCGTAGAGGTCGCTTACCGGCACGATCTCAAAGCGCAGCGACGGCTCCAGATCGTGAATGCCCGGCCACATCGACAGCGTTTGGCGCCCCGGGCACATCATCGACACGCCCAGGCGCACGGCACCGCCGTCACCCGCCGCACGTCGAGCACGGCGCAGGGCGTCCTCGGACTGGCGCATGATCGAGCGCGCGTCGTCCACCAGCAGAGCACCCGCCGGCGTCACCTTGACGCCCGAGTGCGAGCGTTCGAACAGCGTGATGCCGAACTCGGCCTCGAAGCCCGATACCTGCTTGACGAGCGCCGGCGTCGACACGCGCAGCTTTGCCGCCGCACGCGAGAAGCTTCCCAGCTCCGCGGCGGCCGATATGGCCTCAAGTCGTCGATCGTACACGTCAATCTCCCGTTTTCGCGCCCGTGACCGCATGGTGCCACAGGGGGTTGTTTTCGCAGGTCACGCGCTCAATTGAGAATAAACTGCATCGCACGGTGTAAACCTACGGTTAACGCCATTCTAACAAATATGCAATTCACCTGCGCAAATGCAAAGCATACGATAACCAGCGAAAACCACGTGGGTCGGTTAATGGGAGCGACCCACCGGGAGGCACAAGAAGGGAAGTTCCTATGAGCAATTGGCTTAAGCTCGAGGGCGATGTCTGCGCCGTGACTGGCGCGCTCGGCGGTATGGGCGCCGAGATCTGCCGCGAGTTCGCCCGCAATGGCGCCAACGTCGTCCTGCTCGACCTGGACGAGGAGAAGGTCAAGGCCGCTGCCGCTGACCTCGCTGCCGAGTTTGGCATCCACGCCGAGGGTTACAAGATGAACGCCACCGACGAGGCCGAGGTTCAGGCTGCCGTCGATGCCACCATCGCCGACTTCGGCCGCGTCGACGTTCTCGTCAACACCGCCGGCATCCTGCGCTTCGCAGCTATGGAAGACCTGCCGCTGAGCGACTGGGAACAGGTGCTCAACGTCAACCTCACCGGTTACTTCATCACCTCGCAGCGCTTTGGTCGCGAGATGATCAAGGCCGGCCAGGGCCGCCTGGTGCACATCTCGACCGTCGCCAGCCACTCCCCCGAGACGTTCTCGGGCGTGTACAGCTCCACCAAGGCCGGCGTCAACATGATGTCCAAGATGCTCGCCGCCGAGTGGGGCCCCTACGGCGTCCGCTCCAACTGCGTCGAGCCTTGCTTCGTTAAGACCCCGATGTCGGCCAATTTCTACGCCGACCCCGAGGTCGAAAAGAGCCGCAGCCGTCTGATCGCCACGCGCCGCATCGGCGAGGTCAGCGATATCGCCAACGCCGTCATGTTCCTGGCGTCCAAGCGCTCGGACTTTACCACCGGCGATGCCATCAAGGTCGACGGCGGTTTCTCCAACATGATGGGCGACCTCACCGCCAAGCCCGGCGGCCGTCGCGCCTATGCCGACAACTACCTCAAGAACAAGGGTGTCGAGCTTTGGTCCGATGAGTCCGGCGTCGCCAAGCCGACTGACCAGTAAACCAACCTGACAGGGAGGCCCCGCGGACACGCCCGCTCCTCCCCCGTATCGATCAGAAAGAGTCCAATGGCTTCCACCAACTCCAACAAGGGTCGCGCCGTCGTGCTTTCCGCCGCGTGCGTCACCATGTTCTTCATCAGCTCCATCGCGCTGTATTCCGTCGTGAGCAAGAACCTGCTCGCCGTCTACCCCGAG
>DBEYTJ010000239.1:0-7681 GCA_048181065.1 Collinsella sp. | reverse complement strand
GGATTACGGGGCTGAACCTGAATGAGCCAACCACACCCCCTATTTTCAAATCATAGCGAGCCTTCTACCTGCGGTTTTCTTTTTACCAATTTCGGCATGGTCGGCAATCCGTCGTTCAGCCCCGTAATCCGGCATAGTTTTGAAATGGCACTGAATAAGTGGCGGCAAATGAGCCGCAATGAAGCAAGCTAGCCCCTCGTTTCCGAAACCTTTCCGCAACAATCTGCTCTTCGCACTGCCCGACTCCGCTCGCAACGTCCCCTGCGCTACACTTAGTTGCACTGTGGCGCCGTTGCGCCGCGCCCGACCCAAGGGGGACACTCATGAAGAACACTCAGCTGCTGCTGATCAACGATATGTGCGGATACGGCAAGGTCGCGCTTTCCGCCATGCTGCCGGTGCTGTCGCACATGGGTTACCGTATCCATAACCTGCCGACGGCACTTGTGTCCGATACGCTCAACTATCCCAAGTTCTACATCCACGACACCACCGAGTACGTGCGCCAAAGCCTCGCTATCTGGGAGGAGCTCGGCTTTGAGTTCGACGCCATCTCGACCGGCTTTATCGTGACCGAGGAAGAGACGCGCATCATCTCGGACTTTTGCCACCGCCGTGCGCAAAAGGGCACCAAGGTGTTCGTTGACCCCATCATGGGCGACAACGGCAAGCTCTATGCGGGCGTGCCCGAGTCCACAATCGGTCTCATGAGGCACCTGCTCGAGTGCGCCGACTACGCGGTTCCCAACTACACCGAGGCCTGTTTGCTCACCGACACGCCTATCGTCGAGCAAATTACGCCCGATGAGGCCCGCGCCCTTGTGGACGCTGTGCGCGAGCTGGGTGCCAAGTCGGTGGTCATTACGAGCGCCGTAGTCAATGGCACGAACGCGGTTATTGGTTACGACCATGTGGCGGGGGAGTACTTTACGATTCCCTTTGAGCTCATTCCGGTCTATTTCCCGGGCACGGGCGACACGTTCTCGGCGGTGCTCGTCGGCCGCGTTATGGCAGGCTGGAGTCTGCAGCGCGCGACGTCCGATGCCATGCGCGTGGTGGCAGAGCTTATCGAACGCAATGCCGACCAAGAGGACAAATCGGCCGGCCTTCCCATCGAGGCTTGCCTGGATGTGATCGACCATGAGTAACGCCGGCGAGGGCGGCATCAGGCCTGCGGGCGAGAGCAAGCCGCTCGGCGCGTCGCGTGGCAAGCGTCCGCGTATCCGCGTGAGCTGCGTGGACCAGCTGGGTGCGTGCCGTTGTCACCATGGTCACAAGCCCGGCGACGTCTTCGACTTCGACCGGGACCGCGGCAGGATGTGCGCCATGGCCTGTCACGTGGGCTTTCCCTATATCGATATCCTGCGCTATGGCGGAACCGTGCCTGGCAACGAGTCCGGCACGGCAAAGTTCTGCTGCCCCGAGGTCGATACGCTGAACGTTTGGCTTGCCGAGATCGTAGACGAATAGTTGAGCGCAATGTGACAAAGGGACAGTTCTTTTGTCGCATCCGCCGGTGACGCTCCTTCTTTTTTGCTTATAATCCTAAATCTCTGCATTTCATCTGATTTTAGGTTATAAAAATTCTGCGTTTCATCGATAATCAAGCATATAAAACTTTGCATTTCATTCGATGACACCGAGGGGAGAGCCTATGCTGCGCAGGAAAATAGCGGCAGAGCTGGAGCGTTGGCTGAAGTCTTCCGAGCAAAAGGCCTTGTTCATTACGGGTTCTCGCCAGATTGGCAAAAGCTATTCGATTCGCGCATTTGGCAAAGCCAACCATGCAACCTACATCGAGCTTAACCTCATGGAAAACCGCCAGGCAAAAGATGCTCTTCTCGAGGCGCGGGATGCCGATGATTTCATCAGCAGGGTGACGCTTCTTTCGGGAAAGTCGATTGCACCAGGCAAAACGCTTGTGTTTATCGATGAGGTCCAGGAGGCCCCCGACATCATGACGATGGCAAAGTTCCTTGTTGAGGACGGGAGGTGCCGCTGGGCGTTTTCGGGGTCAATGCTCGGGACTCAGGTCAAGGGCGTCAGGTCCTATCCCGTGGGGTATGTTCACGAGCTTAGGATGTTCCCGCTCGATTTTGAGGAGTTTTGCTGGGCAATCGGGGTGAGCGAGGGGGCTCGCCAAACGATACGTGACGCGTGTATCAGCGAGAGGCCCGTTCCTGATTACATTCATGACGCGATGATGGCAAACTTCAGGACCTATACCGTTGTCGGCGGAATGCCGGAGGTCGTGCAACGTTTCCTTGACACGCAGGGCGACCTTGCCTCTGTTCGTCAGCTACAGTCAGAGCTCAACGAACAGTACCGGCGGGATATCTCCAAGTATGCAAGCGGGCGAGCCCTTCAGGTGCAGAGCATCTACGATCAGCTCCCTATTATGCTCGAGGGCGAAAACAAGCGCTTCGTGCTCAATTCCATTGACCCTAAGGCGCACTACGAGAAGTATCAGCGAGATTTTGTATGGCTTGTCGATGCCGGCGTTGCTCTCAAAGCCGATATCGTAACCGAGCCAAAATCGCCCCTGCTCAAGACGGCACGGCCATCGCAGTTCAAGCTATATCAATCGGATACGGGCATGTTGATGGCGCGCTACCCCGTTGGAGTCGCCCAAGCGGCGTATCTTGATAGCAAGGAGCCCAATCTGGGCGGCATTTACGAAAACGTGGTGGCCCAGCAGCTAGCTGCCCAAAATCGCCAGCTTTACTACTATCAGACAAAAAAGCGCGGTGAAGTGGACTTTGTGGTCGATGGACCGGATGGGACGGCTGTTCCGATCGAGGTTAAATCGGGCTCCTATTACCACGCGCACGCTGCGCTCGGTCGTGTGCTTGATACGGCTGAATATGGCGTAAGGCTCGGGATCGTTTTCTCGAGAGGCAACGTTGAGCGCAACGGAGCGGTTCTCTATTTGCCGCTATATGCGACCTGGGCCCTTTCGGATGTTTTGGGCGACTCCTGCGCCGAGGGGATAAAGCTGGAGGTCAAGCCGGTCTAGGGCCAGTCCCGGATGTGACAAAGGGGCAGTCCCTTTGTCACATTCATGAGCGTGGATTTTCTCCCGTTTAGAGCGTGGTTCGTGCGCCCACGAACCTACAGCTGCTCGAGCATGGCGGTGCAGCCGGCGATCACGTCGCGGTAGGTGGCATCGAAATTGCCGGTGTACCAGGGATCGGCCACGTCGCCGGGGCGATCAGTCCAATCGAGCAAGCGCGTAATCTTGCCGTCAGGGTCGTCGCCAAAGATGCGACGCAGGCCACGCGCGTTCTCAGCATCCATATAGACAATATGGTCCCAGTCGCCATACTCCGCGCGACGCACCTGACGTGCACGATGTGCGACGACGGGAATCCCGACTTCGCGCAGCTTGGCGACCGTGCCATGATGCGGCGGGTTGCCAATCTCCTCGGTCGAGGTCGCAGCGGAATCGATGACAAATTCGCCCTCGCGCCCGGCGCGGCGCACCAACTCGGTAAACACCGACTCAGCCATCGTCGAACGGCAGATGTTCCCATGGCAGATAAACAGAACGCGTTGCACAGGGTTTCCTTTCTAGACAAGGCCGTACGGCCTGCAGTGGTGCTGTAACACAGCCCTTTCCAATGAAGCCAACTGCGCAGAGTGGAGGATGACGCAGCTCACGCCCATCGTCTGATGTAAAGCGGGCAAAAACGTTTTCCACGAAGACAGGGGTGCTCAAGATTTCAGGTATTCCAGATACATGAAATCATAGAATTTCGTGTACTTGAAATACACGAAATCGTAGAAAAGCGTGTATCTGAAATACACGAAATTGCACTGCTGAAGCTTCCAGGCGGATAAACATACTCATATTGGGCGGTTTTCACCGGTTGCTCGCCACCTTGGGCTATGTTCGCTCCTATGCCTGCATCCGGAGCTGTGCTGATTGACGACGGCGCTCCCAGCGAGCCAGCTTAATCGTCACCAGCGTGAGGGCCCAGGCCACAAGCGAGAACGCGGCGCCCACTGCGCCCACGTACGCAATGCCAACGCTGCTTACCACGGCGCCGCCCACTGCGGTGCCAAACGAGATGCCGACGTTAAACGCCATGGGTTCAACCGAACTTGCGAGTACCATCGACTTGGGATGGCGGCTGCGTGCCACGTCCATAAAGTGCGTGATGCACGATACCGAGAACAGGTACATGAGCAACGCCAAGCTAAAGACAAAGACCAGCGCGAGCGGCATGGTGCCGCCCACAGCAAACAGTCCGAGTAACGCCGCAGCCTGCAGCACAAACGTCACAAGCAGCGCCTTCATGCCAAAGCGCGCGTCGATCCATCCGCCCAGGATGTTCGAGATTAGGCAGAACACGCCGTAGGCCATAAGCGTGGTACTGGCTTCGACCGTGCCCATGCCCAGCGCCTGTTCAAGATAAGGCGTCACGTAGCCGTAGAACACATAGACCGAGCCCACGCCAAACAAAAAGATGAGCATGCCGGTGATGATGCTCGGCTCGCGCAGCAGCCCCGCCTGCTCGCGAAAGGTGGCAGGCTCGTCGGTTTGCCCAGCGCGCGGCATAAACGCCACGAGCGCTCCGCAGATCAGAACGGCAAAGGTCAGCGTGCCGTACATGGCTACGTGCCAATCGAGCGTGTCGGCTACAAACTTGCCGATCGAAGTGACAAAGACCATTGCCACGGAAAACGCACCATATACCACCGAGATTGCAAGCGAAGTTTGCTGCGGGGACAGCAGCTCGGGGATGTACGTCACGCCCACGGCGAGCAGTGCGCCCGAGACGGATCCCAGGACAATGCGCGAGATAAAGAGCACCTGGAAGTTGGGCGCCAACGCCATGACCAGGTTGCCGAGCACAAAGACGATGCTGTAGCACACGAGCAGCTGGTAGCGGCGAAAACGCCCCGTGCTGAGCGCAAGCACCGGCGTGGCGATAGCGTAGACGAGCGCGAACACGCTGATGAGCTGGCCCGCGGTGGCAAGCGAGATGCCGAGCTCCGTCGCCAGGTCGCTCTCGATGCCGATGACCACGAACTCCGAGCAGCCGAGCGAAAAGCCTAACAACACGAGCAGCGCCAGGCAGAGCTTGGTGCGCGCGGGGGAGAGCGCGGCGGCGGTTGATGCTGTTGTGGACGAAGTTGCGGTGGTCAAGGCAGTTGCTCCCATGTTGCGTTATATGAGCTGGATTCAGTCCCTGCAACTCTACCAGAATGTGTCAGGTGCTCGCCCCCTTTGTCGCAGGCTGCGCTTGCCTGTATAGTCGCAATGCAGGCGAAGATGATCTCAGGTACATCGCGGGCGACAGGAGATCCCATGGGTATGCACACGACAAAGGTTGCAGTGGGCGAGGGCAAGTTTGCGCCCGAGGAGGCCCTCGAGGCCCCCTCCATTCGCGCTGCCCTCGCGATGTGACAAAGGGGCAGTCCGTTTGTCACATTCCATGCCTTAGAAACCTGCAAATTCTGCAAGTTTCTAAGGTAACATCTTATGAACTTGCAAAAAATGCAAGTTTATAAGATCTCATGTCTGGTCGGGCGCTAGGGAGACTCTATGGATATCGTTCGCCGAAGCCGTTATCTTGATCGACTCATTGCTTTTCAGGATACCGACCTCATCAAAATCGTGACGGGCATACGCCGTTGTGGCAAATCAACGTTATTGGACATGATGAGGGACTATCTGGCGCAACAGGGGGTGCCAGCCGAGCGTTTGCTGACCTTTAAGATGGAATCTCTAGAGTACGCGGGAATTACGGATTATCTGACGTTTTATCGTATGGTTCGGGAGCGCATCGACGGCATCGATCATCCCTACCTGTTCTTTGACGAGCTCCAGAATGTCGAAGGTTGGGAAAAGGCGGTCAACTCGCTCCGAGTGGATTTGCCGTGCGATATCTATGTCACGGGCTCCAATGCCTTTTTGCTATCGAGCGAGCTCGCAACGCTTATCTCGGGCCGATATGTCGAGGTCAAGATGCAGCCTCTCACGTTTAGCGAATACCTTGTTTTTCGCTCGATTGATGCGGTCGCCGCTGAAGGGCTTGGTGAGAGGGTCGAACTCGTTTCCAAGACGGGCGATCGCCTTAATTCAAATACCGTGCTTGAGCAGTACATAACCTATGGCGGCATGCCGTTTCTGGCCCATGATGAGCCGAGACGTGAGCTGTGTCGCGACTATATCCGTAGCCTTTACCAGACGATCGTCGCGCGCGATATCCTGTCGCGTGCGACGCGTAGGGGTCGCGGAGCTATCACCAAGCGCGATGTTCTCGAGCGGCTCTGTGCGTATCTGGCAGACAACATCTCCAACCAAACCTCGGTCAACAAAATCGTAGGGACGCTCAACGAATCGGCAGGCGGTAAGACCAACGCATCGACGGTGTCGGCATATATTGACGCTCTGGAAGAGACGTACCTGTTTACCAAAGTAAAAAGGTATGACATCAAGGGGCGGGAGCTTCTTAAGACAGGCGGTAAATTTTACATAGCTGATACGGGAATTCGCAGCTATCTTGACGGATATAGAGGTAGCGATAGCGGAAGGATGCTCGAGAACGTTATCTACAACCAGCTTGTATTTGAAGGATACGAAGTGTTTTGCGGCCATCTGCGCGCGGGGGAAATCGACTTTGTCGCAATCGGCGAGGGATCGGACCGCAAATATATCCAGGTTACCGAACGGATCGATGCCGAGGCGACGAGAGAACGCGAGCTGCGACCGCTCAAGCTAAGCACGCTAGGAAAAATTCCTGATTCGTATGAGAAGATCCTGATTGTCAGGGATGGCGACCATCCAACGGACATCGATGGCATCAGAATCGTGGGGGCAGTCGACTTCTTGTTGAGAAATAAGATTACCCGCGGCTAAACGCAAGCAGATTCGTTTCGATGCGACAAAGGAGCAGCCCTTTTTCGCATTCCGTGCGAGCCCTCGTGCCGTCTGAGGGTATAAGGCTAGCAAGTGTTTATTTGCGAGGCCTAAGGGGCGCCCCGTATGGATATCGATAACTTTGAATGGTGGTATAGCGAGGGCGAGGCTCCGGACGAGGGGTGGGACGAGCCCGCGTCGCGTGACGTGTCGAGCGACGAGGACGAGACCGGCAACGATGCCGCTGTCGAGCCTGATGCCGCCGAGCCCCTAACCTTTGAACAGGCCTGGGCCCAGGCCGAGGCCGACGAGGCTAAGGCCGATGCCACGGCCACACTCGGTGAGCCGGCCGACATGTCCATCTCGCCGGCCAAGACCCCGCAGCCGCGCCATAACATCGACCCCGGCAGCACGGCATCCTTCAGCATTCTCGACGTGCCCGCGCAAGGCGCCCAGGCGCCTGCGCCCACGCATCGCCCCGACCTGGCTCGCGAGGAAGACGCGGGCCGCCGCTCACCACTCGGCCCCATCCTCATCGCCTTCATGGCCGGCGTCATCGCTTGCTCGGCGATCGGAAATGTCTGGAGCCATGTGGAGCAACAGCGCAAAGATGCTGCCAAGGTCGAGATGTCTGTCGAGCAATCGCTCAGCCGCACGCGTTCGGTGCATGTGTCGGTCGAGGTCAAGGACGGCGCGACGTGGGACACCGCCCGCGGCGACAGCCAGATGCTCATCCACATCGTGGGCCGCGCACTCAGGGGGCAGGCGATTGACGAGTATCAATATGTCAACTCCGCTGGCGACGGCATCGAA
>DBEYTJ010000238.1:0-5404 GCA_048181065.1 Collinsella sp. | reverse complement strand
ACCCATAAGGTAAGTATGTTTCTGAGTTATTTCGTGTTGACCCATTTGAGCGCGATAGGGTATAACTCTACTCAACCGCTAGGGATTTTATTGAGAAAGGTGTTCTACCATGAGCAAGAACCTCTCCCAGCAGGTCGTTCTCGACCGCCGCGGCTTTGTCGCCGCCACCTTCGCAACCGTCGCCGGCCTTGGTCTTGCCGGCTGCTCCGACACCAGCGCCGAGGCCGACAAGGGTTCCGCCGCCGGCTCTTCCAAGAGCTCCAATGATACCGAAGCTTCCACCACGCTCGACGCCAAGGCATTCGACAAGCTCGTCAACGACGGCCCCAAGGCCGATGACGACGCCATCGCCGCCAGCACCTGGGCGACGGCCGTCAAGGACGCCGGCGTCTTTAAGATCGGTGGCGTTCAGACTTCCACACTCTTCTCCCTCCTCAACGAGAAAGACGGCCAGACCCGCGGCTTCGATGCCGGCATCGCGCAGCTTCTGTCCAACTACATCTTGGGCGAGAACAAGGTCGAGATCACCCAGGTGACCTCGGACACGCGCGAGTCCGTCCTGCAGAACGGCCAGGTCGACGCTGTCTTTGCCACCTACACCATCACTGACGAGCGCAAGAAGCTCGTCTCCTTTGCCGGCCCCTACTACTACACCCAGCAGGCCATCCTGGTGCTCGCTGACAACGATGACATCAAGAGCGTCGACGACCTGGCCGACAAGAACGTTGCCGTCCAGTCCGGCTCCAACGGCCCCGCCATCCTGGAGGAGTTCGCCCCCAAGGCCAGCCAGCAGGAGTTCAAGACCGACGAGGAGGCCCGTCAAGCACTCCAGCAGGGCCGCGTTGACGCCTACGTCATCGATAACAACATGCAGCAGAGCGCCCTGGTCCGCGAGCCCGGTAAGTACAAGATCGCCGGCAAGCCCTTCGGCAGCAAGGAGCCCTATGGCATCGGTCTGCCGCTCGATTCCGACGGCGTCGCCTTTGTCAACGACTTCCTTAAGAAGATTGAGGACGATGGCACCTGGACCGAGCTGTGGCAGATCTGCATCGGCGACCGTACGGGCGACACCAATGTTCCCGAGCTGCCCGAGATCGGCGCCTAGGCAGCGAGCCTGGTAACGGCCGCAACGAAACCATATGGAAACGCATGATGCGCTTTATTGCGGTAAACTGTTTCCTCACTGAGTTGTCGGGGCTTCCGTACACACGGGAGCCCCTTTCCTTATCGGCAGGAGGTCCGCATGAGTCTCTCCGAGCTCTGGTCGCTCTATGGCCAGAACTATATCGACGCGCTGCTAGCAACCTGGGGCATGACGCTTGAGTCGTTTGCCATCGCCATGGTACTGGCTGTCGCTGTCACCGTGATGCGCGTGTCGCCGCTTAAGCCGCTGCGCGTCTTTGGCGACCTGTATGTCCAGGTCTTCCGTAACATCCCCGGCATCGCGCTGCTTATCATCGTCGTCTATGCGCTGCCGCCGCTCAAAGTCGTCCTGCCCTACCGCACCTGCGTCATTGTCGCCACGGTCCTTTTGGGTTCTGCCTTTGGTTCCGAGAACTTTATGAGCGGCATCAACACCGTCGGCGTCGGCCAGGTCGAAGCCGCACGTTCGCTCGGCATGAGCTTTAACCGCATCCTCGCCAAGATCGTGATTCCACAGGCACTGCGTTCGAGCGTGCTGCCCATGACCAACCTCTTTATCGCCGTCATGCTCACCACTGCGCTCGGCAGCCAGGTGCCGCTTAAGCCGCAAGAGCTCACCGGCGTGGTGAGCTATATCAACACGCGCTCACTTGGCGGCGTCGCCGCGTTCTTTATCTCGGCGCTCGGCTACCTGGGCACGGCCTTTGTGGTGAGCCACTTTGGCAACTACATCGATAAGAAGGTGAGGATCCTCCGATGAGCAAGCATTCCACCTCTGCGCTCACCATGCGCGATGCGCTCTACGAGGCTCCCGGCCCCAAGATGCGCGCCAAGATTCGCATCGGCACCGCCATCTCGCTTGTTGCCGTCGCCGCGCTCGTCGTCCTCGTGTTGCAGCGCTTTTATGTGACCGGTCAGCTTTCGGTCCACTATTGGTATTTCTTTACGCACCTCACCACCTGGAAGTTCCTGCTTGCCGGCTTTGAGGACACCGTTAAAGTCGCACTCACCGCCGGCGCCATCGCGCTGGTGCTGGGCTTAGGCCTTATGCTCGGTCGCACCAGCGATATTAAGCCGCTGCAGCTGGTCTGCCGTGTGCTCACCGATTTCTTCCGCGGCGTGCCGAGCCTGCTGTTCATCTACTTCTTCTTTTTGGTGCTGCCTCAGTACAAGATCGCACTGCCGTCGTTTTGGATGCTTACGCTTCCCGTTGCGCTCGCCGCAGCCGGCGTACTTGCCGAGATCTTCCGCGCCGGCGTCAACGCCGTACCGCGCGGGCAGGTCGAGGCGGCCCAGGCGCTCGGTCTCTCCAAGGCTGAAATCACCTTTAAAATCGTATTGCCCCAAGCGATTCGGTTTATTATTCCGTCGTTGATTTCTCAGCTTGTGGTCGTAGTCAAAGACACCACCGTCGCCTACGTTGTGAGCTACCCTGACCTCATGCAAAACGCCCGCGTGCTCATTACCAACTACGACGCCCTCGTGTCGGTCTACCTGGTAATCGCGGTTATCTATATCCTCATCAACGTCGCGATTAACAAGGCCGCTGTCTACGTTTCGCACAAGACCGGCGCGACCATCATCCGCTAACGCGTTACCATTTCGAGTCATAAGGAGCCGAGTACCATGGCACAGAGTACTTCTTCTACCGGCAATCAGCCGCTGATCGAGCTCAAGCACGTCGATAAGCACTATGGCGACCTGCACGTCCTCAACGACATCAATCTCTCGGTCGACCGCGGCGAGGTCGTCGTTGTAATTGGCCCCTCGGGCTCGGGCAAGTCGACCATGTGCCGCACCATCAACCGCCTGGAAACCATCGACTCGGGCGAGATCCTCATCGAGGGCGAGCCCCTGCCGCAGGAAGGCAAGGACCTTGCCCGCATGCGTGCCGAGCTGGGCATGGTGTTCCAGCAGTTCAACCTGTTTGCACATATGACGGTGCTGCAGAATGTCATGCTGGGACCGGTCGACGTGTTGGGCGTCTCCAAGGATGAAGCCCGTGAGCGCGCCATGGACCTGCTGAGCCGCGTGGGCGTTGCCGAGCAGGCCGATAAGGTGCCCGCACAGCTCTCGGGCGGCCAGCAGCAGCGCGTGGCCATCGCCCGTTCACTCGCCATGCAGCCCAAGGCCATGCTCTTTGACGAGCCCACAAGCGCCCTCGATCCCGAAATGATCAACGAGGTGCTCGAGGTCATGGTCCGTCTGGCCCAGCAGGGCATGACGATGATCGTCATCACGCACGAGATGAACTTTGCCCGCCGCGTGGCCGATCGCGTCGTGTTTATGGCCGACGGCCAGATCGTAGAAACCGGCACGCCCGACGAGTTCTTCGACCACCCCCAGACCAAGCGCGCCCAGGACTTCCTCAACTCCATCAAGGGCCACTAACCCAATTGCCAGCGGGCAAATTCATCAGTAACGTTTGCCCCACGCCACCCCTGCACCATGTCCACCCGGATTCGAAAGCTACACCTATGATCGGAACTCGCACTTCATCGTCCTACACCCCGCATGTCGACGTCGCCCCCGCCGACCGTCCGCTCATCCTCGTCGCGCCGCGCTGGGAAGAGGCAGAGCCGTTTTTAACCGAGATGCTCTCCCCCAACGAGGAAATCGCAAGTGTCTTTGTCGATGCCATCCTTGCCGCTGGCGGCCTGCCGCTGCAGATGTCCATCACCGAGGACATTGAGGTCATCCGTCATTACGTTGATATCGCCGACGGCATCGCCATCCCCGGCGGCCCCGACGTCAATCCCAAACGTTGGGGCGATGATCGACCCTACGATCCCACCCTCTGCTGCGAGATTCGCGATAGCTTTGAGTTTAAGCTGGTCGACGAGGTGCTCCGCGCCAAAAAGCCGCTCTTTACCACCTGCCGCGGCACGCAGTTGCTCAATGTCGCCACCGGTGGCACTCTGTGCATGGACGTACCGAGTCTGGGCGCGCGCGAGGGCCGCACGCAGTGGCGCCATACCCACGTGCTCAACGACCCCGTGCATCCCGTCGAGGTCGTGCCGGGTTCGTTGTTGGAGCGCGCGGTTGGCGGGCACAGGCTGATCCAGACCAACTCGGCACACCACTGCTGCGTCGATCGTCTGGGTAAAAGCACGCGCTTGGTCGCCAAGGCAACCGACGGCGTTCCCGAGTGCATCGAAGTCGAAGGCCAGCCATTCTGCCTGGGCGTGCAATGGCATCCTGAGTACACGTGGATGACGCTCGAGACCGACTTTAACCTGTGGAAGTCGTTTGTCGAGGCGGCGGCCAAGGTAAAGCAGACACGCTAGCTCGCGAACCGCATAACAGATAAGGGCGCCCCGCCGGCCACATGGTCCGACGGGGCGCCCTTTTGCCTATACGCGGCCGGCATACAGCCCAAGGCTCGCAAGCTCTTATTCAGCCGCCTCGCGCAGGGCCGACATCGTAGCCGCATATTGCTGCTGCAGTGCATGCATCCCCTCGCGTGCGCCGTCAACGGCATCGGCGCCGCGCAGCGCATCGGTCACCACAACCGCCGGCTCGTACAGATTATCGAATCCCAGGTTCTGGCTCACGCCCTTGAGCGTATGCACTGCCATAAACGCACCTTCAGCGTCTCCCGCCGCCATGGCAGCTTCCAGCTTGTCCATGCTCTCGTCATCCAAAAACTTGAGGGCAAAGCGGGCAAGCATTTCCTCGCCCATCAGCCGAGCGCACGCGTCATCATAATTAGCGCCGATCTTCTCATACGCCTCACGCATGGAAATCATGGGTTAAAAACTCCTTTGGTCAAACTAAATCGTGGGAAACGCGACGACGTCAGCGGGGCGTGCCAACGTCTCGGCAATTTGGTCTTGCACCTCGAGCAAACAGTCGAGCAGCAACGGGTTAAAGGTGCCGCACTTACCGTCCAGAATCATCTTGATCGCTTCCTCGTGCGGGATAGCGTCCTTGTACACGCGCACGCTCGTCAGGGCATCGTACACGTCGGCCACCGAAACCACCTGTGCGGCAATGGGAATTTCGTCGCCCTTAAGGCCATCGGGATAACCCTTGCCGTCCCAGCGCTCGTGGTGCCAACGCGCAATCTGGTACGCATATTCCATAAGCGCATTGCCGGCGTGATGGCTACCCAGCTCACGCAGCATGTCGGCGCCGATCGTGGTATGCGTCTTCATAATCTCGAACTCCTCGGGCGTAAGGCGTCCGGGCTTGTTGAGAATCGCATCGTCAATCGACATCTTGCCGATATCGTGCAGCGCCGAAGCCAGGGCGATCGTGG
>DBEYTJ010000237.1:0-4456 GCA_048181065.1 Collinsella sp. | reverse complement strand
GCCGGCGGGCTTGTCGATGGCCATGAGCCAGGCGTCGCAGTAGAGGACTTGAGGTTCTTCGTTCACGTGTAAGCCTTTCGGTTAGCTGATTCCCACAAACATGCAGCCCGAGGTCGCCCCGCGCAGACGGGCGGCGGGCTTACGGCCCGCCTGCGCCGCTTCGACGGCACGACGGACGCGGGCGACGGCACGGCCCACCTCATCCGTCTCGAGCAACGTTCCGTCAACCATGAGACGACGCACACCGGCATCGAGCAGCTGAGGAACCTGCGGCGTGAGGTCGATGGGGTAGGCATCGTACAGGCGAGAGCGGCCGTGGATGTCGGTGCGGACGGGCATGACCTTTCCGTCGATATTCTTGAGCGAGAGCTTGCGGGCACGCAGGCGGCAGTTGGCACAATCGTGGATGCAGCCATTGGCAACCTGCAGAATGCAATGCTCGCTTGTCATGACGCGCGGGCGGCCAAAGACGGTGATGCCCAGAGCAGCGGGCGCGGCGGCGCCGAGCGAGACAATCTCGTCGAGCGTGATCTCGGGCGAGAGCCAAAACGCACCGGCGCCGCGCTCGGCAAGCGCCTCCATGCAGGGCGTGTTGTGCACCGGCAGGCAAGAGCGAATCTCGGCTGTGGCGCCGGCATGCGCGGCTACGGCGAGCTCGGAGATATTGCCGACGGCGACGGTGGCTCCAGCATTGATCCAGGGATCGACGCGCTCGTGGTCGACGGCGCGGCAGACCTCGTCGAGTACAGGCACGATACCCTGCCCAAATGCATCGGCGGGGGAGAGTCCGACAGCCTCGAGCGCGTCGGTGGTCATATAGATGCGCGCGGCGCCCTCGGCGCGAGCCGCCTCGGCGGCTTCGAGCGTGGTGACGGCGGCGCAGATCTGCGGCTCATCGCGGTAATGCTCGGGCATGGGGCGTGTACATTTGTCGAGTACCGGCAACTCGAGCGTTTTCGCGCGCTCCTCATACGGTGCCAGAATGGCCTTCTCCAGCGCTTTGCAGGCGGCGGCGCGCACCTTGTGCACAGCGGAGAAGCCCATGCCGCAGCCCTCATCGAGCGCCACATCAAAGCTCGCAGCCTCAAAGGGAGAGGAGCCCATGCGCCCGACGTGCTCTACCAGATCGGATGCCTCGACGGCGCGGGTCTTGGCAGCCTCGACGGTAAAGCCGGTGGCGGTGGCAGTGAGCGCGGGGTCGTCGCAGCAGGTGAGCGTAACGGTAAACGGCTTGCCCAGACGCGCCACGACGGACACATCTACGGCGCGGCGGCGCAGCACGTCGCGCTTGAGCGCGGCGCCGGCGGCGTCGATGGCGCGCTGGCTGCGGATGACGCGCACGCGGCAGCCCTCGGGCATGCTGCGGGGCACGCGGCACTCGATGATGTCACCGGCGGCGGCATCATCGGCGGCAATGGTGGTTAGGAACTGGTCAAACTCGTTATCGTGGCGAAGCTCCAACAGGTCGCCCTTGCCCACGGGCTCAAACAGCTCAATGCGGGCGATGGCGGCGCGGCGACGGCGGTCGTCGGGCTTGAGGCCGCGCACATCGCGGTTGGCCGGGCGGCTGCCCAGCACCGTGCCCACGATCTGGCCGCGGTTGTTGGAACGCTCATAGCTCATCATCTCGTCGCCCGAGGTGCCGTCCTGATAGGCGTGCGTAAAGTCGCGGTTGAAGCAGCGCTTGAGCTGGCGCTGGCGGGCGGCTTCCTCGTCCTTGGCAACGGTGGCTCCGGATAGCATGTCGTCAATTTCGTGACGATACACATCAACGATGGAGTACACGTAATCGGGCGCCTTCATGCGGCCCTCGAGCTTGAGCGACGCGGCACCGGCGTCATACAGACGGCGAACAAGCTGTGAGGTGTTGGTGTCACGCGGGCATAACGCACGCTCGCGGCCGGCGGGGGAGAGCGTGCGACCGTTCTCGTCGATTAGCTCGTAGGGCAGGCGGCAGGGCTGGGCGCACATGCCGCGGTTGGCCGAGCGGCCCGCCATGGCAAAGCTCGAAAGCAGGCACAGGCCCGAGTAGCAAAAGCAGATGGCGCCATGGCTAAAGACCTCAAGGTCCACATCGGGCGCGGCGTCGTGAATGGCAGCAATCTCGGCGATGGAAAGCTCGCGCGAGAGGGTCACACGGTCGGCGCCCTGCTCGCGGCACCAAAGGGTTCCGCGGTCGTCGTGGATGTTTGCTTGGGTTGAGATGTGCGTCTCGATGCCGGGCATCGTGCGCTTGACCTCAAAGAACAGGCCCCAGTCCTGGATGATGAAGGCATCGGCGCCCAGCGTGGAGCAGCGATGGATGAGTTGCAGCGCATCGCCCATCTCGGACTGCTTGATGACGATGTTGACCGTGACGTAGACGCGCGACCCGGCTAGATGTGCGGCGCGGCAGGCTTGCTCAAAGGCCTCGTCAGTAAAGTTGGTGGCCTTGCGACGGGCGTTGAAGCTGCCCATGCCACAGTAGATGGCGTCTGCCCCGGCGGCGAGTGCGGCGGCAAAGGGCTCCGGGCCTCCGGCGGGGGCCAAAAGCTCGGGTCTGCGGTTGGTGGTTCGACTGGCGTTTGCGGTCATATCCTGCCTTTCAAAATGCTCAGATACTCAAAAGTATAGTGGCGCCGTCGCGATGGGCGATGCCCGCAGCCTAAGCAGGATAAAGTCTTCAGCAGCCCTTGCAGCAAAAATGATCCGTTTCCCTCCGTCCCCTATGGATTGCCTGATCCGATGGGGACGGAAGGAAACGGATCATTTTGAGCTTCACCGTCCGGTCGTGCCGTTCAGCGGCCGACAGGCGCCGTTGGGCGATAAATTATTCTCGCAATGTGATAATAATCTTGCATCGCGCGGAAACCTTGAGTACTATCCCAAATCAAGCGCGGTGTTCAGACCGAATTGTGCCTCCCGGTGCGAACGCCGCGCTCACGCTCTCTATCTGATCGTAAGGAGAAAAACATGAGCAAGACCGTCGTGTCTTCCGATAACGCACCCGCAGCCATCGGCCCGTATTCCCCCGGTATCCAGACCGGCAACATGGTGTTCCTGTCCGGCCAGCTGGGCATCGACCCCGCAACCGGCAAGCTGCCCGAGGGCGTCGAGGCCCAGGCCAAGCAGTCCCTTGCTAACGTCGAGGCTCTGCTGACCGCTGCCGGCGCCACCTTTGCCGATGTCGTCAAGACCACGGTCTACCTGGCCGACATCGCCGACTTCGCTGCCGTGAACGAGATCTACGCCTCCAAGTTCGAGGCTCCGTTCCCCGCGCGCAGCGCTTTCCAGGTTGCCGCCCTTCCGGCTGGTGGTCTGGTCGAGATCGAAGTCGTCGCCGCTCTCTAAGGCGTTGACAACAACTAAACATGACATGCAAAAAGACCCTGCAGTGCGAGCTGCAGGGTCTTTTGTCAAGCGATGCGGCAAAATGATCCGTTTTCCTCCGTCCCCAAGGGATCGGTGGGTTAGCCTTCCTTCCGAACTTTTTGCAGGTAGCGGTAGACGCTGGGCTCCGAGATACCCAGCGCGGTGGCGGCGCAGGCCACGGCGCCCTTGAGCATGAATACCCCGTTGCCGTTGAGGTGGCGAATGACGTCCACGCGGTCGCTCTGGCCAAGTGACGCTACATCCAGCCCGCGCGCGCTCAGCAACTCGGCAATGCTGCGGTCGATGAGCTCCTGTGTAGACTCCGAAAGGCTTTCGACCTCGATAGACGCGGGCTCTGCCTGTCTAGGCGCCGCGTCGAAGCACGCCATGAGCTGCTGTGCCATGGCGTTGATGGAGCGCACGGTCGAGAGGTCGGTGTTGACGCAGAGCATGCCGACGATCTCGTCATTCTCGCGGATAAAGTACGTCGCTGACTCCAATGTCTTGCCACCGGCACCGCGGCCCTCGTAGCCCGTAATAAACGGCAGGTCGCGATACTTGGCGTCGTGCATGATCTTGAGCGCCAGGTCGGTGGCGGGACCGCCGACCTGGCGACCGCTCACGATGCCGTTGCGAATATCGACGATGGCGTGGTCGGGATCCGAGAAATCGTGCAGCACGATTTCGCTGTTTTTGCCGAGTATCTGCTCCAGGAAATCGACCATCGGCAAAAAGCGACGTACGGTCTCGTTCACGGGCAACTCCTTGGGGTGAAATCGGAAATGTTCATAACAATTTTTTCTCATGGTAACACGCCATTCCTCATCTCGTATATTCGCAGGTACATTGCGTAATACAGACGAGCGGTAGGAATTCGGCGGTAAACGGTTGACCAAAAGAAAAGTAAGATGTTATTTTGACCAGACACTTTCCTGACCTGCGGAAATGCGTTATCTCAGCTGAGGAATAGTCTGATAACAAAAAATTATTATTGAGAATGAGAATCATCTTTAATACGATATGCAACGAAGGCACAACCTCAACCCCGCACTGCGTCACAATAGAGCGTTAGATGCGAAAACAACTATTTCGAGGATTGGTGGTC
>DBEYTJ010000236.1:0-1780 GCA_048181065.1 Collinsella sp. | reverse complement strand
TCTTTCTCTTTCCATTTCTCGGAGGATGAGAATTTCACGACTTCGCCGTCGCAACCGTCCGTTGCGATATGGAGCTGCCAGAATGCTTCGGACGTAAAGCGGCGGTTCTCCCAGTAGCGTTCACATACCATAGCCAACGTTGGTGTCTGCACCCGCCCCACGGAATACGTGCCGTGTCCGGCGGCGATGGATAACGCCTGTGTGCCGTTGATGCCCACGAGCCAGTCGGATTCGCTCCGCGCTTTGGCGGCGAGGTAGAGGTTGTCGTATTTGCTGCCGTCTTCGAGTTTCCGCAGTCCCTCGCGGATAGCTTTGTCGGTGAGAGAGCTGATCCACAGGCGCACGAAAGGAGTGGTGCAACCCGTATAGTGGTAGAGGTAGCGGAAGATAAGCTCTCCCTCGCGTCCGGCATCGGTCGCCACGATGATATGTTCGCTTGTGTCGAACAGTCTTTTGATGACTTTTATCTGCGACACCACGCCGCTGTCGGGCTTGTAACCTTTCTCCGTCCTGACCTGACGGGGGACGAGCGTGAATGTGTCGGGAATAATCGGGAGGTTGTCACGGACAAATCCGCGCACGCCGTAGCCGTCGGGCATGGCAAGCTGAACGAGGTGTCCGAATGCCCATGTCACGGCATAACCGCCTCCCTCGAAATATCCTTCCTCTCTCTTTGTCGCGCCCACGATGCGGGCGATTTCACGTGCCACGGAGGGCTTTTCTGCAATGATTGTCTTCATGTCTTCTTCTTTTTTGTTGATACTTTGGATTTTATTTTGGATTCAGTGGCGGACACGGGATTACATTTTCATGCCCTTGCCCGTTTTCTTCTGCGGCTTCTCCTGCTGCTGTTGCTGGCGGGCGTCCTTCGGGTTGGTCTGACCTTTCTGCAACGGCTCTCTCAGATTCTTTGTAGCCTCGTTGGTCTTGCCATCGTTGTTCACCGCCACCTGCGTGCGGCTCTCGTTGGACGGAGCAACCTGCTGTGCATTGTCAGGGTTCGTGTCGTAGCGGTACGGGCGTCCCTTCTCCGGGTTGAACTTGATATACATCGTGGCATGGAAGCCCTGCTTGTCGGTCACGTTCTCCAGCTTCACGGCTTTACCCGCCACATAGTCGGCTTTCTGCTGGTCGGTGAAGCTCACGCCGCTCCATTTGCTGATGGGGCGGATGCTGCCGTCCTCGTTCGTCCACGTGTTGCGGCGTTGCTCCTTCTTGGTCTGTGCGGCATTTTCCCCGCCCTGCGCCTGACTTTTCGATGTGTCGCCTTTGGTTTCCTGTGTCTGTGCGGTACGGGGCGACTTGCCGGTTCCCGGCACGAACTCCACGCCGCGCTGCTCCACGTTCACTTGCAGGGTGGTGACGAACTTTCTGCCGTCGTTGCGCTCGATGAGCTTGTCGCGTACGGGCAGTCCGGCGCGGAGCATGTCCCGCTCCTGCGTGGTGATTTCCGTCTTGCCGATGCGCTCCGGGATGCGCACCCTGCTTGCCGGAATGTCCGTGATTTCATTCGTCTTGCGGTCGATGCTGATGTAGGAGGGGATGATCTCGCCCGTTTCCCTGTCCACAATGTCCACGACCCTACCGAGATTGCCCGTTTCGCGGAGGTTCTTCCGGTCATTGTCGGAGAATTTGTGTTCCTTGTACTCATCCAGCTTCTGCTCCTTGCGGATGAAGTGCGGCACGAGGCTGATGTTTCCCTCACCGTCCTTCTTGAAGGAGAGGCGGGCGTCCAGCTCGAATGATTCGCCGCCGAAGGTCGGTTTGACCTTTACCAAGT
>DBEYTJ010000235.1:0-9317 GCA_048181065.1 Collinsella sp. | reverse complement strand
ACTTGGCAATGGCAAGCCCCAGACCCGAGCCCTGCGCGCCGGCATCGCGTGCGTTGTCGGCGCGGTAGAACCGTTCAAACGCGTGAGCTGCGGATTCCTGGTTCATGCCGATGCCCTCGTCCTCAACACTTATGTCGATCGCGCCCGTGCCCGCATCGGGCGTTATACCAAATGTGACGGTCGTTCCCGCATCCGAGTACTTGGCGGCGTTTTGCACGATCACGCGTAGAGCCTGCTTCACGAGCGCCACGTCGACGGACGCATCGCAACGCGGGTCGCTGACAAGCACGGCGTCAAAGGCCAGTCGATACGTGTGCGCGGCGTCGATCATCTGCGATTCCTCGCATACCTCGCCGACCAGTGCGGCCAGGTTGGTATGCGCACGCCGCAGGACCGTGCGCCCGGCATCGCCGCGTGCCAAAAACAGCAGTTGCTCCACGAGCTCCTGCATGTGCTCGCTTTCGGCCTTGAGGGACGCGATGGATTCTGCCAGCACGTTCGGGTCGTCTTTGCCCCAGCGGTCGAGCATGTTTACGTAGCCCTGAATCACCGCGATGGGCGTGCGCAGCTCGTGGCTTGCATCGTTGACAAAGCGCATCTGCTGCAGCTTGGCCTCTTGCATCTGGCGCAGCAGGCGGTTGAGTGCGACCTCGATGCTTGCCAGGTCGGCGTCGCCGGTGGTGACGCTCGGCGAGTCGACGCTTGCGCGCTCGATGGCCTGCTCCAGCGTTTCCATCTTGCCGCTGGAGAGCTGCATGCGGCCGAGCTCGTCCACGCGCAAGGCCAGGTCGTTGAGCGGCGCCATGGTACGGCGCACGCGGCGGGCGCCTCCGAGCATGTTGAGCACGCTGATGACCTGCCAACCCACAACGACAAGGTAGAGAGGCCATAGCGTGACGAGGTCCTGCGCGAGGGGGAAGGTCTTGGTGGTACGCGCAAGCTCGACGGTATAGGTGAGCGTTGCCAGGTCCCAGCCGCGCGCGGGCGCCAACGACATGCCGTGAACGGTGGCGCCGGGGATCCATCCCGCGGTAAACGCGCTATCGGGCAGCGTCTGGTTGTATCCATAGACAAGGATCGCCGCCACAATCACTACTAGCAGCAGGTCGAGCCAAACGTAGCTCATCAGGCGGCGCCACATATAGCTCCAGTTGATGGCGCGGGCGATGGAGGTGACGCGCTTGGCCTCGGCGTTACGTGCGGCAGACATAGCCCACCCCGCGCACGGTCTGGATGATGCGGGCACCGCCGGCGTCCTCGACCTTGGCGCGCAGGTGCGCGATGTGCACGTCGACGTTGTTGGTGTCGCCCACGTATTCGTAGCCCAGCGCCTCGTGCGCAATGCGCTCGCGCGTGAGCACGGTGCCGGCATGTGCCATAAGCAGGGCGAGGACGTCGAACTCGCGGGCGGTCAGCACGATGGGCGAGCCGCCGACCGTGACTTCGCGGCGGTCGGGATCGAGCGCGACCGAACCCACGGTGAGCGCGGCGGGGGAGAGCGAGGCGGAAGCCTGGGCCGAGTCGCTGACCGGGGGTATCGCACCGGCGCCGACGCCCGCACCGGTCGCCATGCCCGTCCCGGCGCCGGCGCCGCCAACGCCCGAAGCCGCCCGCACGGCCTCCGAGCGCTTCAACGCCACGCGGATCCGTGCGAACAGCTCCTCAATCGCAAATGGCTTGGTCAGGTAATCGTCGGCGCCGGCATCGAGCCCGGCCACCTTGTCCATCACGGCGTCGCGCGCGGTGACCATGATCACCGGTACATCCTTGTGCTTGCGGACGCGTCGCAGCACCTCCATGCCGTTGAGCTGCGGCAACAGCACATCGAGCAGAATAAGATCGTAGTTGCGCTCCAGCGCCAGGTCCACGGCGGTGCGGCCGTCGGCGGCGTGCTCCACCTGGTAGCCCTCGTGCTCCAGCTCGAGCGTCACAAAGCGGGCGATTTTCTCCTCGTCCTCTACGATCAGGATCCGTGCCATGCGTGCCCCCGTCTGAGATTACTTGTCGTCGTTGAGATTTTGCTTGATGTCGTCCGCGGCGTCGGCGGCGTGATCCATAAGGTTGTTGATGCTGCCGGGCACGTCGCCGTCGCTATCGATGCGGTAACGCATGCCAAAGAACAGGCCAATCAGCATCAGCCATATCGTGGCGCCCCAGGCAAACAGGGCGATGATGGGGATCAGGATGGGGATGTTGAGGATGATTGCATCGCGGCGCGTGGCGATAAACTTGGTGTCCAGGCTCAGGCGGAAGAGCTTTTTGAGGTACTCCCACACGCTGTCCATCTTCTTGGAGAAGTCGGTCTTTTCGCTCGACTTCTCGTAGGCGGCCTGCGCGGCGACCATCTCGGCCGAGGGTTCGTCGACCGGCGCGGACTCGGTGGCGGCGTGCGCCGACGTGGTCTGGGTCTTGCCTTGCGACTCGAGCCAAATGATGGCGTCCAAAACGTTGCCGTCGGCGGCGTCGAGCGCGGCTTTGGCATCGGTGTAGCTCACGTTGCACTTGGTGCGGATGGTTTCAACTTTTTCGAGGTCGTCCATGACCTGTCCTTTCGTTCGATGGGCGCGACGCCGGGCGATCTGCCCGGGCGCGAGCGTTGCGTTCGGCGGCCTGCGTTGCGCGGCGCCGCCCCGCCCTTGGTCGAACTCTATAGTGCAGGTTATAGATTAAGCGATTCTTGAGCCAAGATTAACGTTGGATGAGTTTTTGGGTAGCGGTGGGAAAAGTATTAGACCTCGATAGCGGGGGATGTGGTGCCGGTGCAAAACGGCGTCAAAGGTTGGTCGAGCAGGCGGTTTCTCCATTGATGTCCGCACAGCATGTGACACTTACCCTGCCGCCCCGCTCTGTCGCGGCGGCATGTATCTGAACAACGACCCTCTAAGGAGTTCGATATTGATGAGTGACAACACCAAGCATCTCGCAAAGAAGTGCGTCAAGGACGCGTGGCCGTGCCTCGCGTTGTGCCTTGCCGGCACAGCGGTTGCGCTGCTGGCTGTTCTGGGGCCGTTCGACGTGCTCCGAAGTGCCGTCTCTCTGCACGTTTGCATGGCCCTTGCCGGCGCCATGATGACCGGCGGCGTCCTCGATCTGATCTTTTGGGTGTTTGACCCGTTTGGATGGAAGAGCGAGGGGTAGGTCCCAAAGGATGGAAGGGCTGGAACGGTTGACTTAGTGATCGTGCAGAATGTGGGCTAGCGACTTACAGGGAAGTGGTGATCCGATGACGGTCTATGTGACGGGCGATATTCACGGCGGCGTCGACATGCAAAAGCTTCGCGACTGGGATCTTGGGGATGGTCTGACAAGTGACGACTATCTCATCATCGCGGGCGACTTTGGCTTTCCGTGGGATTTCTCTGCCGAGGAATGTGCCGACATCGCCTGGCTGGAGTCGCGCCCCTATACCGTGCTGTTTGTCGACGGCAACCACGAGCGTTTCGATCACTGGTCGGAGCGCCCCATGGAGCTGTGGCACGGCGGCCTGACGCAGCGTCTGTCGGACACCTCGCCCATCCGACGCCTGACGCGCGGTGAGGTTTTTGAGCTCGACGGCTCAACGATCTTTACCATGGGCGGCGCCACGAGCGTGGATAAGGAATACCGCATTCCGTATTCCAGCTGGTGGCCGCAGGAGCTGCCGGACGAGCGCAACTTTGAGGAGGCGCGGGCAAAGCTCGACAGCGTGGGTTGGAAGGTCGACTATGCGATCACCCATACCTGCTCCACGCGCATGCTTTCGCCCACGCTTTACCCGGCACCTGGCTGGAATTATCCCGATGTCGATCGACTCACCACGTTTTTCGACGAGCTGGAGGACCACCTGGACTACAAGCGCTGGTACTACGGGCATTTTCATCGTGACGCCAACCCAGCCGAGTGCCACACCGTGCTCTACGACTGTATTGTCCGCCTGGGCGACGAACTCCAGCCCTGGGATGTCGCGTAGGGGCGGGGTGGCTGGCTACTCGACCGTTACAGTGATGTTTTCCCGATGCGTGCGGATAACATCCCAGCTAAAGTGCTCGACCAGCTGCTCGGCAGAGCGCGGTGTGGCGTCCGGCGCGATGCCTGTTTGCCCGGCGAGCCAGCCCAGTAGTGCCTCGGGCGCGCCAAAGCGGGTGCGGAGCTCGCCCAGGTCCAGGTCGCGGTCGCGCTTGGAAAGGCGGCGGCCATCCGGCGACATGAGCAGCGGAATGTGCGCGTAGTGCGGCGTGGGAAGTTCCAGCAAATGCTGCAGGTAGATTTGGCGCGGCGTGGAGCCCAGCAGATCGCATCCGCGCACGACCTCGGTGACGCCCATGGCAGCGTCGTCGACCACCACGGCTAGCTGGTAGGCAAAAACGCCGTCGCTGCGGCGCACCAAAAAGTCGCCGCATTCGGTGGCGAGTGCTTCGCATTGGGCTCCATACGTGCGGTCCACGAATTCGATCACATCGTTTGCGAGGTCGTCGACGGCGGGTACGCGCAGGCGCGTGGCCGGAGCGCGCAGAGCGCTGCGGCGGGCAACCTCCTCGGCAGAAAGGTCTCGGCAGGCGCCGCGGTAGATGGGCGTGCCGTCGCTGGCGTGCGGCGCGCTCGCGGCGTGGAGTTCGGCACGCGTGCAAAAACAGGGATAGGTGAGGCCGGCGTCTTGCAGCTGGCGCAGGGCGTCCTCGTACAGATCCAGGCGATCGTGCTGGTAGTAGGGGCCTTCGTCCCACTCGAGCCCCAGCCAGGTCAGATCGTCAATCAGTTGAGCGGCAAGTTCCGGGCGCTTGCAGCGATCGTCCAGGTCCTCGATACGCAACACGATGCTGCCGCCCTGGCTGCGGGCCGAAAGCCATGCGCACAGGCAGCTGAACACGTTGCCCAAGTGCATGCGGCCCGAGGGCGACGGGGCAAAGCGGCCCACGACGGGCGCGAGGGCGGGGGCGAGCTTGCTGTTGGACGCCGTCGACGTTGCCACGGCGTGTGTTGCTATGTTGCATGCGTTGATATCCATGCGGACGAGTATAGCGCGGGGTGAGGTGGGGGGGGCGTCGTCGATGCTCGCGAGTTGCCGAGGCTGCGTGTTGTGCGCTGCGGGCACCGACTCAACACCTCGATTACCGCCCCAAGCTCAGCCCCTTCAACCCCTCAAACGACAGAAACCCCGGCAGCTCTTCGCAACTGCCGGGGTTTCCGCGGAAAAGGGGGACATGATCCTCAAGCGAACGGCAAAGGGGCAAACCGTTTTCGCTCAACTGCTTTATGCCCCTCGGCTGGCGGCTCAATCAGCGCGTGCCGCACCCACACAAAGCCGCTACACCTGTGACAGAGCTGTGAAGTGGTATCTATTGCTGGCGCAGGCCATGCCAAGGAGTGTCCCAGATTGCCGGCAGATAAGGAACGTCCCCAGGTGCCGGCCGCGGGCGTGACTTTCGTCCCGTTTGATACTCCGCTGGCCTAGATGTTCGTCATGTGCGCCCGTAAACGTGGGACAATGGCGTTGCTGGTATCACAGACAAAGGATGTGCCCATGAACGACCCCGTTGCCAAAACCTGTCGGCAGCGCCGCCTGTTTGCGCGATTTGCTTCCGTCTGCGCACTCGTCGCGCTTGCATTGCTGCTACTGCCCGCCGCCGCGCACGCCGACGGCTACTCCATGACCCAAACTTATATCAGTGCCACGGTTGAGGCCGATGGATCGCTGACCGTTGTCGAGGGACGCCAGTTTGATTTCGACGACGACATCAACGGCGTGTTTTGGGAGATCAATACGGGCACCAACCAGCAGGGCGGCACGGCGGGCGTTGACGTGCTGAGTGTCGAGGAAGAGGACACCGCGTTTAACAAAGTCGATAGCGCGAACAAGGGCGATTCTGGCGTCTACACGGTCGAGCAGACCGGTGACGGCGTAAGGATTAAGGTGTTCAGCCCCCACGAGAGCGGCGACAGCGCGATCTATTACGTGAGCTACACCATGACCGGTGCGGTCATGAACTGGGCCGATACCGCCGAGCTCTACTGGAAGTTTGTGGGCGACGGCTGGTCCGCGGACTCCGATGACGTTGAGATGGAAGTGTACTTCGCAAATGCCGCTGCCGGGACGGCGGCCGTCAAGGGCGATAACTTCCGCGCATGGGGCCACGGCCCGCTGACGGGCGATGTATCGCTCGATGCGGACGAACCCATGGTCACCTATACCATTCCCTGCGTGCATCAGGGCGAATTCGCCGAGGCACGCATCGCCTTCCCTAGCGACTGGGTGCCGCAGCTTGCCGCTTCGGGCGAAGAGCGCATGTCAACGATCCTGAGCGAAGAGAAGGAATGGGCCGACGAAGCTAACGCCCGCCGCGCTCACGCTCGCATGATTGCCAATGCACTTGCCGTGCTAAGTGTTGTTGCGGCGGTGGTCTTTACCGGCACAATCGTTATGCTCAAGCTGCGCAAGCGCAAGCCCAAGCCGCTTTTCCAGGACGAATATTTCCGCGATGTGCCTTCGGCCGACCATCCCGCCGTGCTTTCGGCCCTCATGAGCTGGAACGAGGTGCCCGACCAGGCATATATCGCCACGCTCATGAAGCTCACTGACGACCGTGTGATCAAGCTGGAGCAGGCGACCGTGACCAAGGCCAAGAAGGGTCTGTTGGGGCGTGAAAAAGAAGAGCAGACGTATCGCGTGACGGTGAGTGATGCGGGCTGGAAGTCGGCCAAGGGCATTGACCACATGGTGCTCAAGGTCTTCTTTGCCGGTGCTAAGCCTGACGAGAACGGTGACCGTTCGCGCACGTTCGACGAGCTGCAGCACTACGTCAAGCAGCACGCTACACCCGTGGGTGATAAGCTCGAGGACTATCAGAACACCGTTAAGGGCAAGCTGGCCGATAGCGAGTACGTTGCCTCGGACGGCATTGTTGCAATGGTGTTTTGCCTGGTTCTTGGTATCCTGATTGCCTTTGTTCCCGTGGGATCCATTTTCTTTACCGATGGCGCACAGGCGAACATCACCGCCGCGGTTATCTCGGTGCCGATTGTGCTGGTGGGTATCGGCGTGGGCCTTACGTTTCGCCGCTTTACGCCGGAGGGCGCCGAGGTGGCGGCTCGCTGCAAGGCACTTAAGCATTGGCTCGAGGACTTCACTCGTCTAAAGGAAGCCGTCCCGGGCGATCTGGTGCTGTGGAACAAGCTGCTGGTGATGGGCGTGGCGCTGGGTGTTTCCAAGGAAGTGCTGCGTCAGCTTGCCGAGGCCGTGCCGCCCGAGGTGCGCGAGGCCGACGGCTTCTATGACAATTATCCCTGCTACTGGTGGTACTACCATCATTACGGTATCGAGTCTCCGCTCGATTCGTTCGATGACGTGTATCACGAGAGCATCCGTGAGCTGGCGTCGAGCTCCGACAGCTCGGGCGGCGGCGGAGGCGGCGGCTTCTCTGGCGGCGGATGCTGCGGCGTCGGCGGAGGCGGCGGCGGAACGTTCTAGCGGTCCTAAATTATGGGATGGGCTTTTCTCGACAGCCGTCGGGGGAAGCCCGTCCCATTTTTATGCGCTACCTACGAAGGCTGTCCCCAACGACTAGTCACTGGGGACGTTCCTAAATGACTAGGTATGGCTGCTGGGCCTAGGCTGTTAGATCGAGTTCGTAGAGGAAGCTTTCGCGCGGCATGTTGTGACGGCGCTCTTCGCGGTTGGCGCGGTGCGTGGCCGTGCGCTTAAAGCCGTGCATCTCGTAGAACTTCCACGAGCAGTTGGAGTCGGTGTACAGGTGCGCTCTCGTCGCTCCAAGCGAGGACAGGTGCGAGACCGCGGCATCGAGCAGAACCGTGCCAACGCCCAGGCCATGGACATCGCGATCCACGGCAAGCAGCGTGACCTCGTTGTCGTGCGGCAACGGGCTGCTCTCGAGCAGGCGGTTGTTGGTTCGGATGGTTGCGCGCACAAACGAGAGATACTCGGCGCAGGCATCAGGCTCCAGCTCACGCATCTGCGATAGCAGTGCGCGTTCGGTATCCATCCAATGCTCGTTGATAGTGACGCCGGAGCTCTGTCCTGCGCGCGCGAGCGCAATGCCACGCGCCTGACCGTCGATTACGGCAACTTGCGAAAACGTCGAGGACGAAAGGCAGTAGGCAAGGTCGCACGCGGCCTCGAGGCGGTTGTACTCATCGTTATCCGAATTGTTATGCCAAAGCTGTTGCAGAATCAGCGCGATGGTGTCGAAGTCTTCGGTATCAAACGGTCGGTAGAGAACCCGCGAGACCATGGTGCCTCTTTCTTTTGCGGATGCATATCGAGCACAGTTCTACCACGCCATTGGCATCTAATTATGGTGCCCCTGTGTTCCATGAACTCACCGTGCCCGGTGCCGTGCCCATCCCCTCCGCTCGCAAACTTTTTCTGCACATGCGCCCGTTGCGGGGTGCATCGATGCGCTCGATGCGCTACATTGAATCAGTATTTTCAATGCCGCTGCGCGAGCGCTGCAGATCGACGTATCACCGACTCACAGAGCACGGCGGCGTACCAGACAGGAGGACTGCATGGGATCTGATGTGAAGATCGCACGCGCGTTGATCTCGGTTACCGATAAGACGGGCGTCGTCGATTTCGCACGGACGCTGGTTGACGACTTTGGCGTCGAGATCATCTCTACGGGCGGCACGGCTCGTGCCATCGAGGACGCGGGCGTTCCCGTAACCCCCATCGAGGAGTTCACGGGCTATCCCGAGATGATGGACGGCCGCGTCAAGACGCTGCACCCCAAGGTTCACGGCGCGCTGCTGGCCCGCCGCGATTCCGAGCAGCACATGCAGGAGGCCGCTGAGCACGGCATTAAGCTGATCGACCTGGTCGTCGTCAACCTGTACGAGTTCGAGAAGACCGTCGCCAACCCCGAGGTCACCTTTGCGGACGCCATCGAGCACATCGACATCGGTGGCCCCTCCATGCTGCGCTCCGCTGCTAAGAACGCCGTGAGCGTTACCGTCATCTCCGACCCGGCCGACTATGATGCCGTCCTGGCCGAGATGCACGAGACCGGTGGCTGCACCACGCTTTCCACCCGTCGTCGCCTGCAGGTGAAGGTCTACCAGACCACCGCCGCCTACGACACGGCTATCTCCCGTTGGCTTGCCGCCCAGGCGAGCGACGTGGCGGACACCTCTGCCAAGCTCGAGATCTCGCTGGAGAAGGTCGACGACCTGCGCTATGGCGAGAATCCTCAGCAGAAGGCTACGGTCTACCGCTTTGCCGAGGGCTGCGAGAACACCGCGAGCTCGCAGTTCCCGCTCGTGGGCTCCGAGCAGATCCAGGGCAAGCCGCTCAGCTACAACAACTATCTGGATGCCGACGCCGC